>CAJMRA010000082.1 GCA_905215675.1 uncultured bacterium
CCAACCGTCTTACGCGCCAGCAGAGGGGTTCCCTCTCCCCCAACGTCTCTTACTGATTAATCATGACCTTGGCGGGGCGGAGGAGGCGGTCGCCGAGCTTGTAGCCGCTCTGGAGAACGCGGGCCACGGCGTTTGTTTCCATATCGGGGCGGCTGTCGAAGCCCACGGCCTCGTGCAGTTCGGGGGTAAAGGCTTCGCCTTCGGCGCCCACGGGGGCCAGTCCGTGTTTTGCCACGGCTTCCAGCAGCTGCTTGCGCGTCATGGCAACGCCCTGCACCATATCGCGGCAGGCTTCGTTCAGGCTGCCGTACTGGAGGGCGAGATCCAGATTATCGAGCGCGGGCAGAAGATCGCGCAGGACCTTTTCGGTGGCATAGCGGGACATTTCCTCATGCTCGCGCGCCAGTCGTTTCTTGAAATTATCCATTTCCGCGGCGGCGCGCAGGGCTTGCTCGTCGGCTTCGGCCTTGACGCTGCACAGGGGGCAGACGTGCTCCTTGCACAGGGCTTCGAGGTTTTCCGGCAGGGCGGCGTGGTCGTCGGCGGCATTTCCTGCGCCGGCGTCGCCGCCGAGATCGACCTGATCCGTCACAGGGGTCTCGCCGGGCATTTCCGTTTCGGGACATTCTTTGGCGGCCTGGGCCGCCTTCATATAGGATTTGTGCACGTTCTGATGGTGCATGATTAGCCCCCAAGGTGATATTTGGGGCGCGCACGCGCCCCTGCATTCTACACAGGTAAGAGCCCGCAGGGCGGATGTCAAGGGATGGCGGACCCGGCCGGAGAGCAAAGGGTTTCATGCCTCGACAACCGGTCTGTCCTCGGCTATACTTTCTCATTCCGCCAAGGCGCAGAAAGCGTCTTCGGGGGGCGAGCAATGCCTCCCATTTTTGAGGAACGAGAGGAGAAAAGCATGACGTGCCGTCTGTTGCACCTGCAAAATGAACAGGAATGGATCAAGGCTTCCAGCTGGCTTGACGCCCGCTATAATCCCGGCAATGCCGTGGAAGATCAGGTGCGCGAATTTTTGTCGGCCGTCCGCGAAAAGGGCGACGACGCCCTTGTGGAGTATACGCGCCAGTTCGACTGCGAATCCTTTGAACTGCCCATTCGGCTTTCGGCGGAGGACATCGCGCGGGGCGCGGCAAGCGTTTCTCCCGAGAGTCGCGAATACATCAGCCTTGCCGCCGAGAATATCCGGCGTTTCCATGAAAATCAGCTGGAAAAGTCCTGGTTTGAAACACGGCCGGACGGCAGCATCCTCGGTCAGAAAGTCGTGCCCGTGGACAGCGTGGGGCTTTACGTGCCGGGGGGCAAGGGCGGCAGCACGCCGCTGGTGTCCAGCCTGCTCATGAACGCCATTCCGGCGCTGGTGGCGGGCGTGCGCCGCGTGGTCATCTGCACGCCGCCCCGTCCGGACGGCACGGTGGACCCGCATATCCTTGCCGCGGCGCATCTGCTGGATATCGACGAGGTCTGCCGCGTGGGCGGGGCCTGGGCCATCGGCGCGCTGGCCTACGGCACGGCGAGCATCGCTCCCGTGGACGTCATCGCCGGTCCCGGCAATATCTATGTGGCGACGGCCAAGCGTCTTGTGCAGGGGACCGTCGGCATCGACATGGTGGCCGGTCCCAGCGAGGTGCTTGTCATTGCGGACAGCAGCGCCCGTCCCACGTGGCTGGCGGCCGACATGCTGTCGCAGGCGGAGCATGATCCGCTGGCTTCGGCCATTTGCGTCACCGACGACGCCCGGCTGGCCGAATATCTCATGGAAGAACTGGAGCGGCAGTGCGCCGCGCTGCCCAAGGCCGCCATTGCGGGGAAATCCCTGGAAGACTGGGGCGCGGTGGTGGTGGTTCCCAATCTGGGCACGGCCGTGGCCGTGGCCAACCGGGTTGCGCCGGAACATCTGGAATTGTGCGTGCGCGATCCGTGGGGCGTTCTGCCCTATATCCGGCATGCGGGGGCCGTCTTCATGGGGCAGCACAGTCCCGAACCCGTGGGCGACTATTTCGCCGGGCCCAACCACGTATTGCCCACGCTGGGCACGGCCCGTTTCTCTTCCGCGCTGTCCGTACAAAATTTCTGCAAGAAAACAAGCATTGTGGCGACATCGCCGACCTTCCTGCGGGACAATGCCGCGGCCATTGCGGCCCTTGCCCGTCTGGAAGGACTGGAAGCCCACGCGCGGTCGGTGGAAATCCGTTTCAACCGCTAGGGAGCTTCTTTTGCCGTGGAAGACGCCCGCTCCGAAGGCTTCGGGGCGGGCGCGTTGCCGCACCGACAATCCGGTCTGACGACCAAAGGAAACAAGCATGCGCGTGGTTACGCAAACCAACATTACCGCCTTTCCCCTGCTCTCGCGCGGCAAAGTGCGGGACATTTACGATATCGACGACAAGACCCTGCTGATCGTCACTACGGACCGCATGTCGGCCTTCGACGTGATCATGAGCGAGCCCGTGCCCTACAAGGGCGCCATTCTCAATCAGATCACCCTGTTCTGGATGAATCGTTTCAAGGATATCATTCCCAATCATCTTGTGGAGAGCAACGTCGACAACTTCCCCGCGGCCCTCGCTCCCTGGAAGGACGAGCTGGAAGGCCGTTCCGTGCTCGTGCGCAAGGCAAAGCCCCTGCCCGTGGAATGCATTGTGCGCGGATACATCACCGGCAGCGGCTGGAAGGATTATCAGGCCACCGGCAAGGTCTGCGGCTATGAGCTTCCCGCCAATCTTCAGGAATCGGCCAAGCTGGAACCCGCCATTTTCACGCCGTCCACCAAGGCTGAACTGGGCCAGCATGACCAGAATATCAGCGTGGCCGAAGCCGCCCGCATTCTGGGCGACGACGTTGCCCGCAAGGTGCAGGAAACCTCGCTGGCCATTTATGAAGCCGGGCGCGCCTATGCGGCGGGACGCGGCATCATTGTGGCCGACACCAAGTTTGAATTCGGCTTTGTGGACGGCGAGCTGCGTCTGATCGACGAAGTTCTGACGCCCGATTCCTCCCGTTTCTGGCCGGCCGCCGACTATGCGCCCGGGCGCGGCCAGAAGAGTTTCGACAAGCAGTTCCTGCGCGACTGGCTCAAGAGCCAGCCCTGGAACATGCAGCCGCCCCCGCCGCCGCTGCCGCAGGATATCGTGGACGCCACGGCGGCCCGTTATCGCGAGGCGTTTGAAATTCTCACGGGCACGCCGTTTTCGGCCTAGAGCCATTTCCGTTTGAAACGCGTTGCGTTTCAAACCCTACGGTCTGTCGTTTCGCGGGAAAGCGCTGTTTTTCCGCTCACGTCGGGCCGGGCGGCGCTGTACTGCCGCCTCGCGTGTCATCTTTTTCAAAGATATCACGCGCCAGTTCCTTTTCTTCCGGGCGCCTTGCCCGCCAGGGCGCGCCGCTGCGGAAGCGCGTTTTCCGGTTGGTACGGCGATGTGGGGCGGGGCCTGCCTCCGCCCGCCGCCGCGCCTTTCTTTTCCCTGCGGGGACGGACGCCGAAGCGCGCCCGTCGTTTCCCTTGCCGTCGCGCGGCCCGTCGTTGCGGCGACGGACGGGGAGCAGGGGCGGGACGCCGGAAATCCGCCGATCGATCATCAAGGAGAAAATATGCTGCTGCAAGGAAAAAAAGCCCTGATTCTGGGCCTTGCCAACAATAAGAGTATTGCCTACGGCATTGCGCAGGCCTTCAAGGCGCAGGGCGCGCGTCTCGCCTTCAACTATGTGGGCGATGCCATCAAGAAGCGTGTGGAACCGTTGAGCGCCGAACTCGGCGGCGAGTTCACCTTCCAGCTTGACGTGTCCGACGACGCGCAGATCGCCGCGGCCGCCGATCTTGTGCGGGAGAAGTGGGGAGAGCTGGATATCCTCGTGCATTCCGTGGCCTTTGCCAATCGCGAGGATCTTTCCGGCCGTTTCCTTGATACGTCCCGCGACGGCTTCCATCTGGCGCTGGATATTTCCGCGTATTCCCTCACGGGTATCTGTCGCGCCTTTGAACCGCTGCTGCACGACGGTTCTTCCGTGCTGTGCATGACGTATCACGGCTCAACCAAGGTCATTCCCGGATACAACGTCATGGGTGTGGCCAAGGCGGCGCTGGAAGCGTCGGTGCGCTACCTGTCCTATGATCTGGGGAGCAAGGGCGTGCGCGTCAACGCCATCAGCGCGGGGCCCATCAAGACCCTTGCGGCGTCGGCCGTGTCCGGCCTGAAGGATATTTTCAGCCGCGTGGAAGAACATGCCCCCCTGCGCCGCAATGTGACGACCGGCGACGTGGGCGGCGCCGCCACCTTCCTTGCCTCGGATCTCGCCCACGGCGTCACCGGGGAAATCATTTACGTGGACAGCGGCTTCAGCCAGCTCGGCATCTGAGTTTCCGGGGCGCGGAAACGCGCCCTGCCGTATGAAGGAGAAAAGGCCGTCCGTCGTTTCGACGGGCGGCCTTGCTTTTCGTCGCGGCGCATTTCAAACTGAAATTGCTCTAATGCTGCATGGCGATGGCGCGGAATTCCTCCTGGCAGGCGTCAAAGGCGTCCGTCACCAGCGGGTCGAAGTGACGCCCCTTGCCTTCCAGAATGATGCCCGCCGCCTTTTCATGGGGCATGGGCTCCTTGTAGGGGCGCTTGCTCACAAGCGCGTCATAAACGTCGGCGATGGCCATGATACGCCCGCAGAGCGGGATGCGGATGCCGTCCAGCCCGAGCGGATAGCCGGAGCCGTCCCATTTTTCATGGTGGGACAGGGAAATGTCGCGCAGAATGCAGAGAAAGCTTGCCTGATGCAGGGTCTTCATGGCCCGCAGGATGGCCGTAGCTCCGAAAACGGTATGCTTTTTCATCTCCTCGAATTCTTCGGGGGAAAGGCGTCCGGGCTTGTTGAGCACCGCGTCGCGGATGCCGATTTTGCCGATATCGTGCAGGGGGGCGGCCCGTATGAGATCCCGGACGAAATCCTCGGTCAGCTCGTCGGCGTAATCGCCCCGTTTTTGCAGGGCGCGGATGAGACATTCCACATAACCCCGGGTGCGCTGGGCGTGTCCGGCGGTATTCTCGTCGCGGCATTCCACCAGATCGGAGAGGGCCACCATGATGGCGTCCTGGAGTTCAAAGATGGTCTGGGTCTTTTCCCGGACGCGTTGTTCCAGCTTTTGCTGGTAGTCGAACAGGTCCACATGGTTGCGGACACGGGAGCGGATGATTTCCGGGGAGAACTGGTTCCCCAGAAAATCCACGGCGCCGCTGCTGAGGCCGCGCGTTTCCAGTTCCCAGTCGGAAAGGCTGGTCACGAAGATGACGGGGATATCCCGCAGGGACGGTGATGCCTTGATGCGCTTGATGACGGCGAAGCCGTCTTCCTCCGGCATTTCCACATCCAGAAGAATGCACTGGATGTCGAGGAAGGGGAGTTCGGGCAGGGCGGCGGCGCCGCTTTCGTACTCGTAGACGCGGAATTCCTCGGCAAGGATACGCCGGAGGTAGTCGCGCTTGAGTTTGCTGTCGTCAATGATCGCAATATGTTTCATGTAGGTGTATCGCCTTCATGCCTGAAGAGTGCATGAAAAATTTTTTGCGGTAACAAGCGTTGCGCGGTGATAAAAAGAACTTTTACCGCATACTTGTAGCGAAATATTCTCTTTCTGGCAACGGGGGAGGGCGACTTTTCGCGCCTTCATCGAAATTGTCACGCGTCCGGCGTGGAGCGCCGCGCTGCCTTCAATAGGAAATGCGTTCAAAAAGCTTGCGCTGCGGCGTGACGGACAGGTGATAGAGCTTGTCCTGCGGCACGTTGAGATAGGGAATATCCTCCTTGCGGTGCTTGAGAAAGAGCGCCAGCACGACGCGGTTGATGGCCTGATGTCCCACAATGATGATGGGCCTGTCCTTGGCCAGAAAAAGAACGCGCATGACGCCGCGCCGTACGCGATCGCGCAGCATGGCGTAACTTTCGCCGTGGGGATAGGCGTAGCCGTACTTGTCGGCATTGCGTTGCATGGTCACCTGCGGCATGGTCGCGCGGATGTCGTCATAGCGCATGCCTTCGCAGTCTCCGGCGAAAATTTCGTCAAATTCCTTCAGGGCCAGGCAGCGCAGATCGGGGCGTTCCGCCAGCAGGGGGGCGGCCGTTTCGTGGGAACGACGCCGGGTCGAGGTGAACAGCCAGTCGATACGCTCGCCGCGCAGATGCCGCGCCAGACGCCGGGCCTGTTCCAGACCCTTCGGCGTCAACGGCGGATCGCCGCCGATGCGGCCTTCGAGGTTGAATTCCGTCTGGCCGTGCCGCACAAGATAGAGGCTGCGAACCCAGGGACAGACCAGCACTTCACGGATGGCCGGATACATGGGGGAGGCTTCGCAGGGCTGTTCCTGCAAAATGCGGTTTGCCAGGGAATCGACCCGAATCCAGAATCGTTCCGGCCCGTCGCCGACCGGCGTATACATGGCTTCATAATAGCCGAGCCGTTCCCTGAAGCTGGCGACGGCCTCCTCCTCGCTGTAGGCGGCGTATTCCGGCAGGCGGGCCTTGGCGCGAATGCTCAGATCGAGCAGCAGGGGGTCCTCGTTGACGCATTCGATGAACAGAGCCGGATGGTCCCGCAATTCCTCAAGAATCAGGGTGCGCCGTCCGGCGCTGACGTTGGTGGCGTCGAGGATGGCCACGTCGCCGCCCTGCGCCAGCCATTGGCGGGCCCGTTCCAGATTGCGGCGGCAGAGATCCTCGCGCAGGGCCCTGCCTTCGGCGTTGTCGGGACGATAGAATTCGGGACTGGTGGACATGGCGCCCAGCAGACGGCGGCGCAGATCGCCGTTATTGAAAATGGCCACCTGACGCCCGTCGGCCTCCAGCCCTTCGCGGATGCGCTGCGCAAGCGTGGATTTGCCGCGTGCGGGCAGACCTACCATGATGACATAAAGCTTTCGCATGCGCGCCTCGTTGACGGCGGCAACGGCGGACGGCCGTACGCCGGGAAATGTGAAAGGGCGGCCCGGAGCCGCCCTCTGGAATATTGTCAGTTTGAAACGCATGGCGCTTCAAACCATACGGCCTGTCGTTTCGCGGAAAAAGCGCTGTTTTTCCGTTCAGTTCGGGCCGGGCGGCGCTGTGCCGCCGCCTTGCGCATTCATAAATGTGTCGGTTGCCTTCGGCGTCCCGAATCACCCCTGCACGGTCAGGCGCAGGAAGCGCTTTTTGCCGAGCTTGACGACATAGTCCCCGGCGGCAAGCGGGGTCAGGGCGTCGTCGCAGCGTTTCCCGTCAATGGAGAGAGCGCCTTCCTTGATCAGGCGTTTGGCTTCGCCGCGGCTCTTGACAAGACCGGCATCGGCGAGAAAGGCGGACGGAGCGCTGGCTTCGCCGTGCGGGCAGGCAAAGGTCGGGGCGTCGTCGGGAACGCCGCCGCCCGCAAAGACGGCGTTGAAGCCTTGACGGGCCTCGTCGGCGGCCTTTTCGCTGTGATAGCGGGCCACCATTTCGTGGGCCAGTTCTTCCTTGGCGGCCTTGGGATGGACGCTGCCGTTTTCCACACCGGCGCGCAGGGCGGCGATCTCTTCCAGGGACTTGCCGGAAAGCAGTTCGTAATAGCGCCACATGAGTTCGTCGGAAATGGCCATGACCTTGCCGAAGATTTCCGACGGGGCCTCGTCGATACCGATGTAGTTGCCGTAGGATTTGGACATCTTGCGCACGCCGTCCGTGCCTTCCAGCAGCGGCATGGTCAGGATGCACTGGCTTTCCTGCCCGTAATGGGCCTGAAGGTTCCGGCCCATGAGCAGATTGAACTTCTGATCCGTGCCGCCCATTTCCACGTCGGTCTTGAGGGCGACGGAGTCGTAGCCCTGGCAGAGCGGATACATGAATTCATGAATGGAGATGGCGCGCTGCTCGCGATAGCGTTTTTCAAAGTCGTCGCGTTCCAGCATGCGGGCCACGGTGCAGTGGGAGGCCAGACGGATGAAGTCGGCGGCGCTCATCTGACCGAGCCAGCGGGAGTTGAATTCCACCAGCGTCTTTTCCGGGTCCAGAATCTTGAAGACCTGCCGCTTGTAGGTTTCGGCATTGGCCAGAACCTGTTCCTCGGTGAGAGGGGGGCGGGTTTCCGAACGGCCGGAAGGATCGCCGATGCGGCCCGTGAAATCGCCGATCAGGAAAATGACCTGATGGCCGAGTTCCTGAAAATGGCGCATCTTGTGCATGACGACGGTGTGCCCGAGGTGGAGATCGGGCGCGGTCGGGTCAAAGCCGACCTTGACGCGCAGGGGCGTGCCTCGTTCCAGTTTTTTGCGCAACTCGCCCTCGTCGATGAGTTCCGCTACGCCGCGCTTGATGAGCGCCATTTGCCGTTCAATATCGATCATCGAACTCTTCCTGAAAATATCCCGGTAGATGAAGCGTGAAAACAGGCCTCCGGCCGACCACAGCGGCGCGCCCGCAGGCAAGACAGCATACGCCGACGCTTGCGGGACTGTCAAATTACGGCCGGATGGCGCGGGCGGGGCCGTGTCCGGGGGAGGGGCCTTTCCCCTTTCCTTTTTCAAAGGCAAAACGCTCTGGGGTCTGTCAACACTGTTTTTCTGTTTATTTCAAATAAATAGAAATTCAGATTGTTCATAGCCTCTGAAAAATACTTGCCGCCTGCCCTGTGTCCCCTCTGAAAAAGCGCGTTGGGG
>CAJMRA010000083.1 GCA_905215675.1 uncultured bacterium
AAGCTACGGGCATCGACAGCAGAGATGAGGGGGTTCCCCTCCCCCTGAATCTCAATCCCAACCTGTCTTGCGGTGCATATGCCGTCGTCCGTCCCTTCACAGCAGGGACAGATTTTGCTGTTCGCGCCGGGTATGCGGCTTGAGCTCCGTGACGCGGCAGCAATTCTGTACCAGCGGCAGGAAGGAGGAGGGCGGAAGGTGCAGTTCCCTGCCGTAGAGGCGGCGGCGGTTGCAGCGGCTGGCAAAGACGGCGCAGGCGGCGCGGGTCAGGCCCACGTAAAGCAGCCGCCGTTCTTCCTCCGGCGTCGCTTCTTCGCCTTCCGTCCGCATGCCAAGGGCCGAGCGCCGGAGCGGCAGCAGCCCCTCTTCCAGACCGGGCAGAAAAACCGCCCTGAATTCCAGCCCCTTGGATGCGTGCAGGGTCATCAGCTGCACATGCTCGGCCTTGCCGCGTACAAGATCGCGTTCCCGCAACAGCGCAAGCTGTCCCGGCAGCGCCGTCCAGCTCCCGCAGTCGTTCCAGAGGCGGAGCAGCTCCCGCCACGGGCCGCCGTCAAGGACGGCCGGATCAATTCCGGCGTTCGCGGCAAGCCAGGGCGCGAGGTCGGCAGGGGGCAGGATTTCTCCGTTACGGCGCGGGAGGGGCGGAAGCCGGACTTCGTTGCCCGCCGGATCGGACGTCGGCGGCAATTCGCACAGCTCGCGCAGAACCGCGGCGCAAAGCGGGTCTTCCCAGAAGGGAGCGCTTTCCGGGTCGGCGCAGGGCACACCCGCCTGTTCCAGCGCGGCCCGGATGGGCGGCAATTGCGCGCGCAGGCGTACCAGTACGGCAATTTCCCCCGGCGACAGCGTGCCGTCCAGCTCCGTATGCTGTGAGGCGTCCAGCAGGCTGTGGGACGTTGCGCCGAGCAGGGAAACCGCGCGGCGGGCAATCCAGCGGGCTTCGGCCTGTTCGTCCGGGGCCGTGAAGAGATGCAGAAACGCCGCCCGGGGACGCGCCGCCGTCAGGGAACCGCAATGCCCGTGTCCCTGAAGCAGTTGCTGCGCCATATCAAGCACCGCCTGACTTGCCCGATAGCTGACGCCGAGGCGCAGGACGCGCAATGCGGGCCAGTACGCGCGGAACGCCTCCTCGTTTTGCCCTTCGGCCCCGCGAAAGCCGTAGATGGCCTGATCCGGGTCGCCGATACCGAAGAAGCCGTTGCCGTCGGGCGGCAGCAGGGCCCGAATCAGGGAAAGCTGGAGCGGCGAAAGGTCCTGCGCCTCGTCCACGAGGACGTGCCGGGGGACGCTGTCGGGCGTTGCGGAGGCCGCCTCTTTCAGGGCGGGCGGCAGCCATGCGGCGGCGGCTTCCGCCGCCTGTGCCGTATGGGAGCCGGAACGGTGCAGCAAAAGCCAGCCGGGAAGATCGGCGTAATCCACGCGCAGATGGCCGTCCCGCTGCTTGCAGGCCAGATAACGGCGCGCCGCTTCCGCCTCCTCCGGCGGCAGGTCGTTCAGGGAGCTGCCCAGTTCCCTTGCCAGCTGCATGCTTTCCCAGATATGGCGGCGCTCGTCGCGTGCGAGTTCGGGATTGGCGGCGTCAAAGAGGCTGCGGGCAGCGGCGTCGGGCAGCAGGACGCATTGCGGAAGTTGCTTATGGAGCAGGCTCCAGGCATAGCCGTGCAGCGTATCGCAACGGGGGAGCGGGCCTTCCGCGCCGTCCGCAAGCCGCTCGCGCATTTCCGCGGCGGCGCGGCGGGTGAAGGTGAGCGCCAGCAGCGTTTCCGGGGCCGCGCCCTGCGCCAGCAGGCGTTGCAGGCGTCCCACGAGAACGCGCGTTTTGCCCGCGCCGGGACCGGCCAGCACCAGCACCGGATACGGCCCGGCCTCCAGCGCCGCCTGCTGTTCCGCCGAAAAGGCAAAGGCGGCGGGCTCCGGCGTCGGCGCGGGCGCAGCGACGCCCGCCGGAGCGCGGCGGCGGACCTGCGCGGGACGCTTTGCCCCGGCGCGGGCGCTCAGCAGCGAGGCGCGCCCGGCACCGCCGCTCCCGAGTTCGGCCTGTTCCTCGGGGTTGAAAACGCGTACCACGCCGTATTCGCCGTCATAGCCGCCCTGCCGTATGACATCGCCGCGCCGCATGCGCGCAACGGCCTCGCCGAGAACATCCCAGTAGGCGCGGATCTGGTCTTCCGGCATGCGGCAAAGAATATCCAGATCCGGGCCGAGATTGCGGAGCAGATCGGCGTAGCGTTGTTGTACCTTGCGGGAACCGCTGCCGACGCCGAGAATCTCGCCGATCAGCTCCGGCAGGGGAATCAGCGGGCGGGCTTCGGGTTCGGACGGCAGGGCCGGAGCCTCGTCGCGATCGGCCAGTTCCCAGACACGATGCAGGACGCCGATGGTCAACGGCTTGCCGCAGACGGGACAGATATCATTGAGCTTGTGGGCTTCTTCCGGTTCGAGGACGACGCCGCAGGCACGGTGTCCGTCGAGATGATACTTGCCTTCCTCGGGATAGAATTCCATGGTGCCGAGAAAACGGCAGTCCGGGGAGCTTTCGGGGCAGCGCCGCGCCGCGGCTCGCAGGGCGGCAAACATGGTGCGGTAGGTGACATGGCCGTCAAAGAGATTGGCTTCGCGGCCGAGGTTGGCCCCTGAATGCGCGTCGGAATTGGAAACGAGGGCGTAGCCGTCAAGGGCGCTGACAAGGCGATTCATGGCGGGGTCTGAGGAAAGGCCCGTTTCCAGGGCGAAGATATGGGGCGCAAGATCGGCAAAGCATTCTTCCAGATGATCGAAGCCGGACTTGGAGCCGAAGAGGGAGAACCACGGCGTCCAGATATGAGCGGGTATCAGCACGGCGTCCGGGGAAGTTTCCAGTACGATTTCCAGCAGATCGTGGGAGTCGAGGCCCAGAATGGGGCGGCCGTCGGAAGCCAGATTGCCGATGTGGGACAGCCGTTGTGAAAGTTTTTCCGCATCTTCCAGCGTCGGCACAAAAACAAGATTGTGGACTTTACGAGTTTTGCCGCCGCGCTTATAGATGGAGCTTATTTCTGTTTGCAGGCAGAAAAGAGGTCCGGCTCCTGTGTCTTGCGGAGCATCCTGCATGAAGTCTAATGTTTCATGTGGAACGTTAAGTTTGTAGAAGCCGCTTTCCTCATCAAAGGTCAGTTGTTCCCGAAGTTCCTGCCGCCATTGCGGATGCGTAAAGTCGCCCGTACCAAGAAGATGTATTCCCTTGCATTGCGCCCATGCCGCCAGATGACGCGGCGTAAGCTGCTTGCTGGTGGCGCGGGAAAAACGGGAATGTATATGCAGATCGGCAATAACGCTCATGATGTACTCCCGAGAAATGGGCAGAACCGGAGCGCCTGTGCGGTCCAGCGTGCCCCGGTATCGTGTTGCGATGGATGCAGATAGAGCGCTTCTTCCAGCAGGATGTCGTGGGCGGCATCCTTGCGCGCTTCCAGCAGCAGACGGACTGCCGGTTCCCCGGCGCGGGGATGTACCGGCAGCAGGCGGCGAATACCCAGATGATGACGCGCGCAGGCTTCCATAAGGCGCGGCAGGGCGCGCGCATCATAAATACAGCAGAAAAATCCCTTGTGGCGCAGCAGCGCGGCGGCACTGCGACAGAAGTCATAGAGCGTCGTCCCGTTGCCGCGCCGCGCCGATTCCGCAAGCGCGTGCGGCGAGGCGCGGCCCTCATGCTGTTCCCAGTAGGGGGGATTGGCAAAAATCAGTCCCGCGCCCTCCGAACCGCACTGCCTGAGCAGCCATTCCCGGCAGTGCCGCAGGCAGTCGCGGTCGGGCAGGGTCCCTTCCAGAATCTCCAGACGTTCGGCCAAGCCCAGACGCCGGATATTCTCCCGCGCCGCAATCGTCAGGGGCGCGGCCCGCTCCACGCCCAGCCCCGGGACGCCTTCCCGCAACAATGCGACGGCCAGCAGCGCCGCGCCACTGCCGCAACCCAGCTCAAGAAAGGGCCCCTGCTTCCGGCGGGGCGTTGCCGGCAGGGTTTGCGCCGCAAAGGCCGCCAGCAGCAGGGCGTCCATACCGAAGCGGGCGCATTCCGCGGGCTGCGTCAGCCCGGCCGGAAAGCGCCGCCGGGCAGTAAGGATTTCCGTCATGGCGTCGGAAGATGGCGGGAAAGGCATGATCGGCGTTTGCGGGACAGGTTGCGGGCGGCGCTGCGCCGCCTCGCGTTGTTCCTTTTTTTCAAAGGCGCAACGCTCTTGCATGGCGGCATGCGCAAGCCCTGGAGCAATTTCAGTTTGAAACGCAAAGACAAAAGCGGGAAGGGAACCGGCCTTGCGACCGGCTGCCCTTCCCGCGGGAAACGACGTATCAGAGAAGCGCGCCTTCCCAGTTGAACAGGCTCCGGCGACGGGCTTCGGGGAGGTCCGGCGGCGTATGTTCCTCAAGATGGGCAAAGAAACTGTAGCCGGCGGCGATCAGTTCCTGCCGCTTGGAGGTCAGATCCAGCGGCCAGCCGGGATACAACCAGACGTTGCCGCCGTAGGTGCGCGCCCAGAAGACTTCTCCCTTGGGGCTGACGAACGGTTCGTTGGCCCTGATGCCGAGCAGGCCGAAGCGGCTTATGCCCACGGGCCAGAAGCCGGACAGCACCATGCCCAGCGGCAGGGGACTCTGGCGCGGAAGGGCCAGAATATCGTCGGCGGCAAGTTCCGGGCTGATGAACGCGCCCGCAAAGCCCATGCGCGCCAGCACGCCCAGCGCCGGAGCGTTGGCGATATTGCAGAACGGCCCGGCCAGCAGGTCCAGTCCTTCCCCGTCCTTGCGGTTCTTGTCCGCGTCGGGCGCGCCCATGCGTTCCAGCAGGGGCGCGGGGAAAAGATCGCGCTGCCAGGGCGCGTTGCAGACGAAGTGGCGCGCGCCTTCCCGGCAGAGATGGGCAATTCTGCGGCGCAGGCCTTCTTCCTCCTCGGGCCAGACCACGGGCGGCAGCCACCAGCATATTCTGGGAACGATGGTGCGGGAAATGTCCGCCGTGCGCGGCGACAGCCACAGTCCCATAAGCTGGTTGCGGCTTCCGCGCGTTTCCCGGCCCTGCGGCAGTCCCGGGCGGACGACCATGTCCGGGCGCGGCCGGGCCTTGCCGGTCAGCGGTCGGGGAAGCCGGGGAGCTTCCTCCACCATGCGCGTGGGCCGGGCGGGCAGGGCCTCCAGCCGCGCCTGCCAGTGCCGCAGCAGCTGCATCAGCTCCGGTTCCCGTCGATCAATCAGAAAAACCGGCGTGCCCGCCTTGGGCGTCTTGTGCTTCGGCAGGCGCAGTTGCAGGGTTCCGGCCTTGGGCGTGCGGCGGGTGACGGGCAGGGTGGCGTGCCAGCGCTCATCCTCGACGCCGATGCGCAGGTAATCCTGCGGCAGCAGCTCGAAATGCGGTTTGATGACGACCTGTCCTTCGGGCGTGATTTTGATTTTGCCCGCCAGCAGGCCGGAACTTGTCTGTCCCGCCGGATCGGTGGGGACCAGATTTTCCTTTTGCGGCAGGAAGCGCGCCCGGCTGCCGGGACGCCCCAGCGCCATTTGCAGGATGGCTTCCGCATCCTTGCGGGCGCGGGGATCATTGGCGTGATCCCGCAGCATCCTGTAGGCCGTAACCACGTGATAGACGTAGTGCGGTCCTTTCTTGCGGCCCTCGATTTTCCACGACGTCAGGTGCGGAATACTGCGCAGCGTCTTTGCCAGTACGTCCAGCGAAAGATCCAGACAGGAGAAGAAACGGCCGTCGCGTCCCTTGCCCGTTTTTTGCGGACGGCGGTTGCGATCCTGCGCGGGGTGGCCGTTGCGTCCGTCGCGCCCGTCGCGGGAATCCCGTTCGTTGCGCTCGTTGCGTTCCGCCTGCCGTTGCAGGGCCTGCGCGGCGGCGCCGCCCTGACGATAGACGCGGCGGCAGGGCTGCACGCAGCGCCCGCGCAGACCGCTCTTGCCGCCCATGTAGCTGGACCAGTAGCACCGCCCCGAAACGCAGTAGCACAGGGCCCCGTGGACGAAGCACTCCAGATCCAGCCCTTCGGGGCAGGCTTCGCCCATGAGCCGGATTTCGTCAATGGACAGTTCGCGCGGCAGGATGACGCGGTTTGCCCCCAGCGCGCGGGCCGTGAGCAGGCCCTGCGGATGGGTGATATTGGCCAGCGTGGACAGGAACAGTCCCCCGGTGAACCCGGCCTGCCGGGCGATGTCCAGAAAGGAGAGGTCCTGCACGATAAGGCCGTCCGGCTCCACCTGCCGTGCCAGACGCGCAATCAGGCGGTAGGCCGCCGCCGGTTCGCCGGGCTTGACCAGCGTATTCATGGCCACATAGACCCGCGCATTTTCGGCGTGGGCCAGATCCGTCAGGCGGGAGAGTTCCGCAAGGCCGAAGTTTTCGGCCTGCATGCGGGCCGAAAAATGTTTCAGACCAAGATAGACGGCGTCCGCTCCCGCGGCGAGCGCCGCCAGAAAGGAGGGAACGTCGCCCGCGGGCGCGAGAATTTCCGGGGTGACATCCGCAACGGCAGGCGCGGAAACAGCAAGATCAGGCATAGTTGTAGTATTCCTTGAACCACGTTACGAAGCGGGCGATGCCGTCGGCCAGGGGCGTCACGGGCGCAAAGCCGGTCAGCGAGGACAGGGCGTCGATACTGGCCCAGGTGGCTTCCACGTCGCCCGGCTGCATGGGCAGCAGCTCCCGTTGCGCCTTCTTGCCCAGCGCCGCTTCCAGCGTGGCGATAAAGTCGTTGAGTTCGACCGTCTGATTGTTGCCGATATTGAAAATGCGCCAGGGCGCGGAACTGGAGGCCGGATCGGGATGCTCGGCGTCCCAGTCCGGCGTGCGCGCCGGCGGCAGGGGCAGCAGGCGTACCACGCCTTCCACGATATCGTCGATATAGGTGAAATCGCGGCGCATGCGTCCCTCGTTGAAAACCTTGATGGGTTCGCCGCGCATGATGGCGTGCGCGAAGAGTTGCAGGGCCATGTCCGGCCGCCCCCACGGGCCGTAGACGGTAAAGAAGCGCAGGCCCGTGCAGGGTATGTCGAACAGATGGCTGTAGGAATGCGCCATGAGTTCATTGCTTTTCTTGGAAGCCGCGTACAGGCTTACCGGATGATCCACGTTGTCATGCTCGGAGAAGGGCTGATGCCTGTTCAGGCCGTACACGGAAGAGGACGAGGCGAACACCAGATGCCGCACGCCGGTCTGGCGGCAGCCTTCAAGGATATTGCCGAAGCCCACAAGGTTGGAGGAAATATAGGAGGCCGGGTTGATCAGGCTGTAGCGGACGCCCGCCTGCGCGGCCAGATTCACGACATGGCTGAAACCTTCCCGCCGGAAGAGCTCCGCCATGCCCGCGCCGTCGGCCAGATCGAGCTTTTCAAAGCGAAAGCCCTTGCAATCCGCCAGCAGGGCAAGGCGATCCTGTTTCAGCCGGACATCGTAATAGTCGTTGAGATTGTCGATGCCCACGACCGTATGCCCGTCCGCCGTCAGGCGGCGGGAAAGATGAAAGCCGATAAATCCGGCCGCGCCGGTAACAAGCACATGCATGGCGTTCTCCTTCTGCGTCATGAACAGTTGCACGAGCGGCAGGGCGCATGGCGCACGCCGACGCACTGCCGTCAGAGGGTACGTCAGAAGCCCGATACGGGCAAGAGGGCTTGTGAGGGCCGGGCAAGGCGGCTATGATGGATGCTGTATTTCCATCAACCTTTTGCGAGGGTAGCAGTTTGGATAAACATTCCCTGCCGTCTCACGGCATGCGCGCCGATGCGGGCTGGACCTCCGATCGCCCGGCGTCCCGGCTCTATCGTTCCGACCCCAAAAAGGACGCCATGTGGTATATGTTCATTGCGGTCGTGCTGCTGGAACTGGCCGTGGCCGTCGTTGCCATGCTCTGCGGCATCATGCGGGCCGAACCGGCCGTTCCCGGAGGCACGCCGGTCATGCAGTTCCCGTGGCTGGGCTGGATTGTCGGGGCCGTGGTCGCGCCCGTGGCGCTCTTTCTGCTGCTGCAGCTTTCCAGCCTTGTATTGACAAAGGCCCTGGATGGTTCCGTGGAGGCCGCGCCGGAAGCGCCGGATGCCGAGCTCGTGCCGCAACGCGTCCGGCGTTTCTATGCCTGCGTCCGCCATGCGCCGGTGGTGGTCCTGCTGGTCTGCCTGCTCCTGCTGGGCGCGGCCATGATTTTTCTCGGCGATTTCTGGGAAGCCGTGCGCCGCGCGGGCGGCGCGCTGACGCCCTATGTCCCGTGGTTCGTGGGCGGGGCCGCCGCCTTTCTGGCCGTGGGCTATCTGGGCCGTCTGTTCTTTGTGTTCCGCCACCGCCAGATGGAGCAGGAATACGCCTTCCGGCGCGAAGTTCTGGAAAAGACCGGCATTGTGCTTGTCAGCAAGAACAGCGTGCCGCTGGCACCTTCAGGACAGGGCCTCGAAGCCCTGCCCGGCGGCGGCTACCAGCTGACGGATTCGCCCGCGCTTCCGCCCGCCGATCCTTCCGATACCCCGGAAGCGCCGGAAAATCCGGCGTCGCCGACGCCCGCCGACGATGACGTCGTTGACGTGGACGACAAGGATGTGCGCCCCGCGCCGCCCGCAAGGTAGCGTGCTTACTACTGTCCGTAGTCTGTTTGGGGGGAAGGGGAACCCCTCTGCTGGCGCGAG
>CAJMRA010000084.1 GCA_905215675.1 uncultured bacterium
TTCACGGAAAAAGCGCATTTTTCCCGCGAAACAGCAGGCCGGGCGGCGCTATGCCGCCGCCTCGCGTTGCATCTTTTCCAAAGATAAAACGCGCGCTAGCTGCGCGTCAGCTTGCGGAACTTGGGGCGATGGGGCGTCTCGGCGTCCTTGCCGAGGCGTTTTTTCCTGTCTTCCTCATATTCGGAGAAATTGCCTTCAAAGAAGTCCACCCGCGCGTCGTCCTCGAACGCCATGATATGAGTCGCCACACGGTCGAGGAACCAGCGATCATGGCTGACCACCAGCACGCAGCCCGCGAAGTTGTCCAGCGCGTCTTCAAGGGCGCGCATGGTGTTGACGTCGATATCGTTGGTCGGTTCGTCCAGCAGCAGCACGTTGGCGCCGGACTTGAGCATTCGGGCAAGATGAAGGCGGTTGCGTTCGCCGCCGGAAAGCACGTCCACCTTTTTCTGCTGATCCGCGCCGTGGAAATTAAAGCGCGTGCAATAGGCGCGGGCGTTGACTTCGCGCCCGCCCAGACGGATGGTCTCGTGCCCGTCGCTGATCAGCTCATAAACGGTCTTGCCGGGCGTCAGGGATTCGCGGCCCTGATCCACATAGGCGAACTTCACGGAATCGCCGATGACGATGCTGCCGCCGTCGGGCTTTTCCGTTCCGGCCAGCATCTTGAACAGCGTGGTCTTGCCCGCGCCGTTGGGGCCGATGATGCCCACGATGGCGCCCGCGGGAATGACGGCGCTGAAATTGTCCATGAGCAGACGATCGCCCATGCTCTTGCTCACGCCGTGGAACTCGATGACCTGCTTGCCGAGGCGGGGTCCCGGCGGAATATAGATTTGCAGATCCGGCGCGCGCTTTTCGCTTTCGTGGGAAAGCATGGCCTCGTAGGCATTGATGCGGGCCTTGCTCTTGGCGTGGCGCCCCTTGGGCGACATGCGGATCCATTCCAGTTCGCGATCCAGGGTCTTCCGGCGTTCGGCCTCGGCCTTTTCCTCGTTGGCCAGCCGCTTCTGCTTCTGCTCCAGCCAGGAGGAATAATTGCCTTTCCACGGAATGCCCCGCCCGCGATCCAGCTCCAGAATCCAGCCCGCCACATTGTCGAGGAAATAGCGGTCGTGGGTCACGGCAATGACGGTGCCGGGGAAGGTGGAGAGATAACGCTCCAGCCAGGCCACGGACTCGGCGTCAAGATGGTTGGTGGGTTCGTCCAGCAGCAGGATATCCGGGGCCTGCAACAGCAGGCGGCACAGGGCCACGCGGCGGCGCTCGCCGCCGGAAACCTTGTTGACGGGCATGTCCGCGGGCGGGCAGCGCAGGGCGTCCATGGCCATTTCCAGACGGGCGTCCAGATCCCAGATGCCCTTGGCATCCATTTCTTCCTGAATGCGGGCCTGCTTTTCAATGAGGGCGTCCATTTCCTCCGGCTCCATGGGCTCGGCGAAACGGGCGTTGACGGCTTCGAATTCGTCGGCGACGGCCTTGAGTTCGGCCACGCCTTCCTCGACGACCTCGCGTACGGTGCGCGTCTCGTCGGCCAGCGGCTCCTGTTCGAGGTAGCCGATGGTATACCCCGGCGCAAGCACGGTCTTGCCGTCAAAGGCGGTATCGACCCCGGCCAGAATTTTCAGCAAACTGGATTTGCCCGCGCCGTTCAGTCCCAGCACGCCGATCTTGGCTCCGTAGAAGTAGGAAAGATTGATATCCTTCAGCACTTCCTTCTGGCCGTGGCGCTTGGAAACGCGGATCATGGAATAGATGATCTTATCCGGTTCGTTGCTCATATGTTCCTCAAAAAGAAATTTGCCGTCCCCTGGGGCGGCATCGGGGATGGTAGCCGCCGCCGCCCGCTTTGGCAAGCGCCGGGGGCGTATCGGTCCTTGATCCGGCGGCCTCTCTCTGGCATCATGACCCTTTCATTTTTGCCCGTTCCAGAAGGGGGAGAACATGATCAGATACACGTTCGGCGAAACTTTCCAGCGTCACCTCGGCGGCTCCATGATGGTGGCGGGAACGGCCATCGGCGCGGGCATGCTCGGTCTTCCCATGATCTCGGCGGGCATGTGGTACGGCTGGTCCGCCGTACTGCTCTTCGTTTCGTGGTTCTGCATGCTCCGGGCCAGTCAGGCCCTGCTGGAGGTTAATCTCCACTTCGAACGCGGGCACAGCCTGCACACCATGGTGCGGGAAACGCTCGGCCCCGTCTGGAGCGCCGTCAACGGGCTTTCGGTGGCCTTTGTTCTCTATACGCTCGTCTATGCCTATGTCAGCGGCGGCGGATCGGTCGTGGCCCAGTCGCTGGCCTCCACCTTCCATATCGAAGCCCCGCGCACGCTGGCGAGCCTGATCTTCTCCCTGCTGCTCACGGGCTGCGTCTGGTGGAGTTCCAAGGCGGTGGATCGCTTCTCCATCGTCATGATGGGCGGCATGGTCATCACCTTTCTGCTGTCCATCGGCGGCATGATTGATCGCGCCCAGTGGAGCAATCTCTTCGGCGGCGAGAACGGCGGCGAGGCCGTCTTCATCTTCGGCGCCGTCTCCACCTATCTGACCTCCTTCTGCTTCCATGCCTCGGTGCCGAGCCTGATCAAGTATCTGGGCAAGGACGGCCGCACCATCAACGCCTGCCTGCGCAACGGCACGCTGGTGGCGCTGGCCTGCTATTTCGTCTGGATCACGGCCGCCGACGGCATCATTCCCCGCGCGGAATTCAGAAACATCATCGCGGCGGGCGGCAACGTGGGCGATCTGGTGGCGGCCTCGGGCAGCGCGCTCAGCGGCCTGATCCTCAAGATGCTGGAGACCTTTTCGCTGCTGGCCGTGGCAACCTCCTTCCTCGGCGCGGGGCTCGGCCTGTTCGATTACATGGCCGACCTCTGCGGCTTCGACGACAGCCGCCTCGGCCGTACCAAGACCATGCTCATCACCTTCGTGCCGCCCATGATCTGCGGCATCATCTGGCCCAACGGCTTCCTGCCCGCCATCGGCTGGGCCGGTCTGGCGGCCTCCGTCTGGTCCGTCATCGTCCCCGCACTGCTGCTGCGCGCCTGCCGCCGCGCCCATGAGGAAGAAACCTCCTACCGCACGCCGGGCGGCGCCACAACCGTTCCCATGCTGCTGGTCTACGGTATCGCCGTGGCCATCTTCCATACGCTCTTCGTCTTCGATCTGCTGCCCATGTACAGATAGCGCCGGGGAACGCACATGCGCACGTCCGCCGGTTCACCGTCCCGCCCGCATGGCCGCGTTGTCCGAAGCGCGCTGCTCCTTACGCTCGTCCTCATTCCGGGCTTCCTGCCGGGCATGCCCGCCGCCCTGTCCGGCCCGGGCGCGGCCTGGGCCGCCGACAGCGCTTTCGGAACGCTGCGCGCCCTCCTGCATCCCGCCGTCATTGCCGCCGGGATGCTCTATCTCGGCCTGCGCGTCATCCGGCCCCTGCGCGTGTCCCCACCCGCAAAGGCGGCGCTGCTGATCGCCGCGGCCCTGTTTCTCGGCCGGGTCTACGTGACGCGCCAGATATACCTGATATGGCAGTACGAACTCCCCCGGACGCTCCATGTCGGCTGGTGCATCCTGCAACTTGCGCTGTGCATCTTTCTTCTGCTGCTTGCCGCAAGCGATATCCTCGCGCCGCTGCTCCGTCGCCTGCGCCGTACGGCCTCCGGGACGGAAGTCCCGGACCGGCGGGCCGGGCCGGGACTTCGGGCGGGACTCTTCGCGGCGGCGCTCTCCCTTGCCGCCTTCGGCTGTTTCTCCGCGCTGCGCGTGCCGCCCGTCACACCGAAGGAAATCGTCATTCCGGGTCTGCCCGCCGCATGGGACGGGCTGACCGTGGCCCATCTCTCCGACCTGCACGTCAGCAAGACCTTTCCCGCCTCCTGGCTTGCCGAGGTCGTGCGCAAGGTCAATGCGGCCAAGCCGGATCTCGTCGTCATCACGGGCGACATCTTTGACGGCGACCCGAAACAATCCATCGACGAACTCCGCCCCCTGCGCGACCTGCGCGCGCCGCTGGGCGTCCATGCCTGCCTCGGCAATCATGAATACTACGCCGATTTGCGCCGCTGGGGCCCCCTCCTCGCGGAACTCGGCCCCCGCATCCTGCAAAATGAACATATCGTGCTGCGCCGCAACGGCGCGGAACTGATACTTGCCGGCGTCACGGACAGCGCGGCCGCCGCCTACCGGCTGCCGACCCCCGATATCGGCAAGGCGCTCAGGGGCGCGTCTCCCGACCTGCCGCTGCTGCTTCTGGCGCATCGTCCCGCCCTGGCGGATCAGGTACGCCGCCTTTCCCGTCCCGGAGCGACGCTCCAGCTTTCCGGGCATACCCATGCCGGGCAAATCATCGGCCTTGCCGAAATCATCAAATATCTCAACAAGGGCTATCTCAACGGCCTCTACGCCCTCGGCGACATGCGGCTCCACGTCTCCCCCGGCACGGCCCTGTCCTCCTCCTATCCGTTCCGCCTCGGCGTGCCGTCGTCCGACATTCCCCTGCTGACGCTGCGCGCGCCGTAAGCCGCCCTGCCTCCCGGCAGGCTTCGGCAGCCGCGCCCCTCCCTGAAAAAAAAACGCCGGGCCTCCGCTCGGTTCCGGCGGACGGACGCGCCCGACGCCTCCGGCGTAAAACGCGAAACGACAGGCCGTATGGTTTGCAACGCAGCGCGTTTCAAACCAACCGGCACGCCGCCCTTTCTTTCCAACCTCCACGCCACATGTTCATGATCACAACCGCCATTTCCGTTCTTGTTCTTCTCTATATCGGCCTGCGCTGCATTCTTCCCCTGCGCATGTCCCTTTCCGGCAAGCTGGCCCTGCTCGCCCTTGCCGCGCTGATTCTCGGCAAGGGCCATGTCTCCCGCTTCCTGTATCACTCCTGGACGCCGGAATTCCCCCTTCCGATCCACGCAACCTGGAGCCTGCTGCAAAGCGCCCTGCTCGCCGTTGTCATTCTGGGCGCGGCAACCGACATAATCCGGCTCCTCTCCCGCCTCCTGCGACGCGCCTCCGCCGAAAACGCGCCGACCGCCGCGCCGCGCCGGGGACTGCCGCCGCTGATTTATCCCGTATCGCTGATCATCGCCGCCTTCGGCTCGTTCGCCGCCCTGCGCGTGCCGCCCGTCACGCCCGTGGAAATCGAGGTTCCCGGCCTGCCCGCCGCCTGGGACGGGCTTAGGGTGGCCCATCTTTCCGATCTGCACGCCAGCACGACCTATCCCCGGACATGGATTTCCGGCGTGGTCGAGGCCGTCAACGCCTCCCGCCCCGATCTCGTCGTCATTACCGGGGATCTTTTCGACGGCACGCCCCGGCAGCGGTACGACGACCTGCTTCCCCTGCGCCGCCTGCGCGCGCCGCTGGGCGTCTATGCCTGCCCGGGCAATCACGAGTATTATTCCTCCCTGTCGCAGTGGCGGCCCCGCTTTCCCTCCCTCGGCGTCCTGCTGCTGGAAAACGAACGCGTCCTCCTGCGCCGCAACGGCGCGGAACTGATACTGGCGGGCCTTACCGACAGCACGGCGGAACGCTTCGGCCTTCCCCGGCCCGACGTCCGGCGGACGCTGGACTCCACGCGGCCGGACATGCCCCTGATCCTCATGGCGCACAGACCGGACCTTGTGGCACAGCTCGGGGAACTTGCGCGCCCGGGCGCGACCCTGCAACTTTCGGGGCATACCCACGGCGGGCAGGTTCTCGGCCTCGACCGGCTGGTGCGCCGCCTCAACGACGGCTATGTGCGCGGCCTGTACGCGATCGGCCCTGTCCGGCTGTACGTCTCGACGGGCGCGGCGCTCTGGTCCGGCTTTCCCTTCCGGCTCGGCGTGCCGTCGGAAATTCCCCTGATCATCCTGCGCGCCCCGCGCGCGGACACCCACACGCCGCGCGCGAGCGCTTCTCTTGCCTTTTAAGTGGCTTTGGCAAATAATGCCCCCAAAAGAAAACGAGCAGCCCATGCCAACGACCTCGCGGCCCGCCGACGCTTCGGGACAACCGGTCCTGTCACAGCAGGAAGCCCTCCTGCGAACCTTTCTCGGCGCATGGCCGGGACAGGGACGACGGCTGCTCTGCATCAACTGCGGCAATGGAGACCTGCTGCCCCGGCTGCGGGCATGCGGTTTCGATGTCGCGGCCTGCGAACACGACTACGGCGCGCGCCTGCATGCCGCGCGTCACGCGCCGCAGGGCACGGAAATTTTCGCCGCGTCCGACGATCACCTGCCCTTTGACGACGGGGAATTCGACTGGACGCTGCTGCGTGCCGACAACCCCGGCAGCGCGGAACTGGAAGCGGCCGTTGCCGAGGCGCGCCGGACGGCCGCGCGCGGCTTTGCCGTCACGTTCTGGAACGCCCTGTCCGTTTCCGGCCTGTACTGGCAGGCCGTGGGCGCTCCGGTCTGTCTGCGCCGCCCCCGCGACGTCTGGAGGCCGGTACGCGACTACGGCGGGCGTTCCCCCGCATGCCGCAGCATATTTTTCGGTCCGCCGAGCTGCTGGCGGACTTCCGGCAGACAACGGACGCCGTGGCGTCTGCCGCTGCCGCTGGGCGCATGGTGCGTCCTGCGCTGCAATTTCGGCCCCGGTCGCCCCCTGACAGGCCTGTTCCTGCCGCTGCGCGACATGGAAAACAGACTGGAACCCCAAATCAACGCTGTCCCGACAGCCTCAGGAACTGTAGACTTTCCGAGCCGCGGTTCCCGTACCAAGGATTTGCCATGAACATTCTCGCCTCCATCAAACAGCATCTTTTCAAAATCCTTGTCGGGATTCTGGTCGTATCCTCGATTGTCGTCGGCTACTTCTGCTGGCAAGCCTATCAGTACTACAAGAGCCCGGAATATCTCGCCGATCAGGTTCAGGAAGCCCTCAAGCCCGGCCAGATTGCCAAACTGGCCGCCATCGCCGACTTCGGCCCCATCTTCACCCGCCTTTCAAGCGCCATAGCCACAAGCTATCCCTTCATTGAAAGCGGCGAAAACCAGCAGGAACGCATTACGCGCCGCGTCCAGATCGCCCTGCTGGAAAAATTCCGCGACACCTCCAAGCCCGCCGCCGACCATGAAACCGACAAGGAAAAAATCCTGCTGCGCCCCCTGAAGGTCCTGCCGCCGGACTTTGTGGAGCAGCTGAGCAAAAGCATGCACCTGCAACGCGTGTCCGAATACATGGCGGTGCTGACCTTCACCGTCCGGCATCCGCAGCTGAACAATCAGGCGTTCCAGCTGGCCTTCACGGTCAGCAACACTCCCGACGGCTGGCGCATCACGGACTTTTCCAACGCATCCCAGGTCGTGGCCGCCTTCCGCGCCGCCCATCTCCAGCGGCAGGAAGCCAAACGACAGATCTACGTGCGCCGCAATCAGGCCGCCGCGGACACCATGCGCAACCTGCTCACGCTGGAAAGCTGCAGCGCCTCCACCGGCATGATCTCCGACGGCCGCACCGTGCTTACGGTCGTGCATGTGCTGGCCCGCAACAAGAGTTCCCAGCGCGTGGAAAACGTCAACCTGCTGGTGTCGCTCCAGACGCCCGACGGCAAGGAACTCCTCTCGCGCAATCTCAACGCGGCGCAGGCCACCGATCCCGGCGCCGACTTTGATCACCGCTGGACCATCGACATGGACAGGACCGATCCCGAAGCGCAGGCTCTGCTGGCCTCCCCTTCCCTCGTCTGCAAGCCGCGCTGGTACAGCATGGCCCTGGACAACGGCCGTATCCTGTACGACGTCGAAGTCCTCAGCATTCCCGAAGACATCAAGTAAGAAAACAGGAAAATCCCCATATTACCGCGGACGCGCCCGCCGCGTCCCATCAAGGAGATTGCAGCCATGAAAGGTCGCAGCCGTTCCATTCACCTTTCTGTTCATATTCACAAGGACCCCGCCGCCATGGCCGAACGCGCGGCCCATATCCTCGCCGCCGCCTGCGAAGAGGCCGTCAACGAACGCGGCGCCTTCACCATCGCCCTCTCCGGCGGGCATACGCCCATTCCCCTCTTCCGGCTGCTGGCCAAGAGCGACTGGGCCGATCGCCTGCCCTGGGACAAGATGACCTTCTTCTGGGTGGACGAACGCTGCGTCGGCCCCGAACATCCCGACAGCAACTACGGCCTTGCCCGCCGCGAACTGCTCAGTCACGTTCCCGCGACCCACTTCTACCGCATGCGCGGCGAAGAGGACCCCGTGGAAGCCGCCGTCCGCTATGAACAGCAGATCCGTACGGAATTCAATCTCGGCCCCGACGAACTCCCCCGCTTCGACTTCATGCTTCTCGGCATGGGCGACGACGGGCACACCGGCTCCATCTTCCCCGATTCCCCCGCGCTCGTGGAACAGAAACGTCTCGTCATCGATCAGTATGTGCCCGAACGCAAGGCCGATCGCCTGACGCTCACCCTGCCCGTCATCAACAACGCCCGTCTCTGCATGTTCCTCGTCACCGGCCGGGAAAAGCACGCCGTCCTTTCCAAGGCGCTCAACCTGCTGGCCGAACCGACCCTCCCGGCGCAGATGGTCCGCCCGCGCGGCGGCGATCTCATCTGGGTTGTCGACGAGGCCGCCGCCACCGGCAACTAGGGCGTGTGAACACTAAATCGTTCTTCCGGGGGGAAGGAAACCCCCTTGGCTAGCGCACAAGGG
>CAJMRA010000085.1 GCA_905215675.1 uncultured bacterium
CGGCACAGCGCCGCCCGGCCCGAAGCGAGCGGAAAAACCGCGTTTTTCCGCGAAACGACAGGCCGTATGGTTTGAAACGCGCAGCGTTTCAAACTGAAATTGCTCTATGACGCAGCAGCCATACCGGCAGGGACAATGCGCCCTCCTCCGCCCCTGGCAAGACCGCCGATTTTCTTCTCGTGGAACCCCAAACGAAAAAAGGACTCACGGTAAATCCCGTAAGTCCTTGTTTTCACTGGAGCCAGCTAAGAGACTTGAACTCTTGACCTGCTGATTACGAATCAGCTGCTCTACCAACTGAG
Source organism: uncultured bacterium (assembly GCA_905215675.1). Lineage (GTDB taxonomy): Bacteria > Desulfobacterota > Desulfovibrionia > Desulfovibrionales > Desulfovibrionaceae > Desulfovibrio. The sequence goes on from CAJMRA010000085.1 coordinate 303, forward strand.
CTAAGCTGGCGCAAGAGGGAAACTGCCAGAAACAGCCCCGGCTGTCAAGCGCTTCTTTTTATTTTTTTATGGTCAGCGGGATGCAGTGCAGCTTGCGGCTGATTTCTTCCGTGCTGCCCAGCGACCAGCTTGCTTCGTCGGGGTTCCAGCCGAGGCGTTCGGCCACGGCGCGGACCACGCCCGCCACATTCAGCACGGGGTGGCGCTTGAACACCTGCGGCAGGCCGTAGGTCAGATTGCAGGCAAGGCATTTGCCCGGACGTTCATGCAGCTCAAAGGCAAGACGGGCCGTATCCGACGTCAGTTCGCGACAGACAAGGGAAATATCGTAGGCCCCTTCTTCCGCACCGCCGAACAGCGCGTCAAAGAATTCCTCCGTGCGCTGTGGGGGAAATACTTCCGCCAAAAACTCCTTATCTAATACCTGAGCCATCCTGTTCCTCCATGTAAGCATGCCTTAATAGTATTCCCCCCGTATAGGTCTCTTTGCCAGTTCTGGCAAGTCCGCCGGATTCTCCCGGCGCGGCCCTTCCCCCCGGCGGGCTTGTCGGGTACAAGCGGAACAGGCGGCGGACGTTTTCCGCCTCGCGGCCCGCGTGCCCCAACCTCAGCAGACAAGGACCCGCCATGCTCGTACGCCACTGGATGACCTCGGACGTCGTTTCCGTCACGCCGGAGACAAGCCTCCTGAAATGCAAGAAGATATTTCAGGATCACCTCTTTTCCGCCCTGCCGGTGCTGGATGCGGAAGGCCGCGTCGTGGGTCTGATTGCCGCCGAGGACCTGCGCGAATTCGCTCCCCGCAGTCACACCGGCTACGAAGTTCTCGAAAGGATCAACAGCCTGTGGAAAAGCCCGGTCGAGTCCCTCATGACACCCTCGCCCGCCACCATCCCGCTGACCATGCCTCTGGAAGACGCGGCCATCTTCATGATCGACAGGCATACGCCCTGCCTGCCCGTGGTCGATGCCGACGGCCGCCTTGCGGGCATCATCACCGAATGGGACATCTTCCGGGCGCTGGTCCGCATCACCGGCGCGCGGGACGGCGGCGTCCTCATGGCCTTCGTGCTGGAAAATCCCTATGAATCCGGCAAATTGCGCGCCGTACTCGCCCAGATCAGAAAGCAGGGAGGCAACGTGCTCTCCGTGCTCGGCAGTGAAAAGGACCACTCCCGCCGCCGGGTCAGCATCCGCTTCCGCGCCGCCGATCGCGCCGCGGAAGACGCCATCATCCGCTCCTTTGCCGAGGACGAAAGCCTGCGCTACTGGTCCCGCGACGGCGAGACGCACGCCGTCCACGACACGACCGCCGACGGCGCGCTGGAAATATGATCCGGATCATGGGCGGGTTGAAAGGCCCCGCGTTTCAGACCCTCCGTCATTTCGCGGAAAAAACGCGGTTTTTCCGCTCGCTTCGGGCGGGGCGGCGCGACGCCGCCTCGCGTTTCACCTTTTTCAAAGGTGAAACGCTCTATTCCGAAAAAAATTCCGGCGTCAGCTCATATTCCATGGCGATGCCGTCATGCACGGACCCCGTGATCAGACACCCCTGCTCCATCATCTTCCGTACCCGGCGGAACACGGCTTCGTCGCGCTCGTTGACACGCACCGAACAACGTATCGTCATGCGGAGGACGCGCGTTTTTCCCTGTTCGTTCCTGTCCTTCTCCACGACCGCATCGGCCCGCAAATCCTCGAAATCCACGCCGCGCGCAATCAGCGCCGCCGCCAGCATGGAACCGTAGCAGTATAACGACGCCCCCGCCAGAAGGCGCGTAGCCGTCCCGCCCCGCCGCTCCTGCGGGATACCCCGGTTGTCGATCACCAGACGCGGCAAGGCCTCGCCGCCCAGATCAAGCTCGTGTCTGTCCTCGTCGTACGCATAGGAAACCGTCAGCACTTCCTTCATCCCGTCGTCTCCCGGAGCCCGGAGCATGTCCGGTTTAGGCTTAGAACCCATCCTGCCCCATGAGCGTTTTATCCTTTTTCAAGGATAAAACGCTCATGGATATTCCGCACGGCAGGCCGCCCTGCCGACGTTCGTCAGCACTGCGCGCGGCAGCGGCGGGCCTCCTTCAGCCAGCGGCGGCAGACCTCCCGCCCCGCGTCCGCGGCCTGAGCGCCCAGACGGCGGGCATCGTCCCGGATGGCGCACGGATCAACGCCCGCCCCGGCCAGCTCGCAGCAATGGCCTATGAGCCAGTCCTCCATGCGGGAGGCGTCCGCCTCCACATGGAACTGCAGGCCGATCTGCCCGAAACCCAGAGCAAAGGCCTGATGCGGCGTCAGTTCGGTGGAGGCCAGCAGCCGCGCTCCCGGCGGCAGATCGAACGTGTCGCCGTGCCAGTGCAGCACCGGCGCGTCAGCCAGCGGCGCCAGCACCCCTTCCCGCCCCTCGGGCGTCAGGGATACCGTCCCCCAGCCGATTTCCTTGCGCGGGCCCGGATACACCCGCGCGCCCAGCGCCGCGGCCATGAGCTGCGCGCCCAGACAAACGCCCAGCAGGGGCAGCCCGGCCTCCAGACGCGCCTTTACCAGCCGCAGCTCGTCGCGCAAAAAGGGATAGCGCTCTTCGTCGCCCACACCGATGGGCCCGCCCAGCACCACCGCCAGATCGGCTTCCATCCACGCCCTGTCGTCATACGCGCAACGCCCGCCGTTCCAGTATTCGATGGACGCGCCCTGTTCATGCAATACCGGCGCAAGCACGCCGAGGTCTTCAAACGTCAGATGCCGCAATGCTATGCAATGCACAATGCTTCTCCCACTAGAGCATTTTCGGATGAAACGCGTTGCGTTTCAAACCATATGGCCTGTCGCTTCGCGGAAAAAACGCGGTTTTTCCGCTCGCTTCCGGCCGGGCGACGCTATGCCGCCGCCTCGCGTTTTTCCTTTTTCAACGGCACAACGCTCCAGGCCCTGTGCCTGAATCCCGTTCCCGCAACAGCAACGTCGCAAAAACGCCACGTCGCCAAAATATCCTTTCCCCCCGCTCCCGACAACAGCCCCGCGCGCCCCTCGCGCCGCAGGATGACAATACTGTCAGCTTTTTGTGGCAATTCCGCGACATGAAGGCATTTTCAAACCATACGGCAACACGCTCCGGAGCCGGAACGCATCATGTGGTGTTTTGAGGTGGAAGAAACCCCGACGCTCCCCCCTCTTTCCCTCAATCGTCTCCCCTCAAATTTCCTCCTCATCCACCCGGATATCCTCGCGGGGCAGACGGGACCAGCTGAAGGCGGAAACGAGTTCACGGGGAGAAACGGGGCGGGGACAGGGCAGCAGCCCGGCCCGAAAGGCCAGCAGACCGACAAGAGCGCGGGGAGAACGGCCCCGCGCGCGCAGGGCGGCAAGGGTCAGGCTTTGATGGCGCTTGGCAAGGCGTTCTCCGGAGGCGTCGAGCAGCAGGGGAAAATGCGCGTAGCGGGGCGCGGGCAGGCCGAAGAGCCGCAACAGGGCAAGCTGGCGCGGCGTGGAAGCGAGAATGTCCCGTCCGCGCGCCACTTCGGTAACGCCCATGAGACCGTCGTCCAGCGCGACGGCGAGCTGATAGGCAAAAACGCCGTCCGAGCGGCGCAGGGCAAAATCGCCGCCGCATTCCTCCAGCGTGGCGGCCTGCGGCCCCATGACGGCGTCGTCGAACCGCCAGAGACCGCCCGGACAGCGCAGGCGCACACAGGGGCGACGCCCGGCGGCAAGGCGCGCGGCGCGCTCCTCAGCCGTCAGGTTGCGACAGGTTCCGGGATAGGGCGCGCCCCGATCATCCACATGCGGCGCGCCGGCCAGCAGCCGCAATTCCTTGCGTGTACAGAAGCAGGGATAGGCGGCCCCGGCGTTTTCCAGCGCCGCCAGCGCCGCCGCATAGACGGCCGTGCGCCGACTCTGATAGAAAAAGGCCCCTTCCGCGCCGGGAACCCAGGCGCCCGCTGCGGCGGCGTCGGGCCACGGCGGCACGTCGCCGCGCAGACCGCCGGGACCATACTCCCAGTCAAGCCCCAGCCAGCGCAGGTCTTCGAGCAGCGCGGCCACATATTCCGGGCGCGAACGCCGGGGATCGATGTCCTCCACACGCAGGATCAGCTCCCCGCCCTGCGCGCGCACGCTCAACCAGGCCAGCAGAAAGGCCCAGGCGTTGCCGAGATGCAGAAAGCCCGTCGGACTGGGCGCAAGCCGTCCCCGCACGACGGCGGAGGACGGCAGACGCCAGTCCGGCAGGGGCGCAAAGACTACCGGTTCCACGGCATGCGCTTGAGAATCAGGGCCAGACCGCAAAAGCCCGTCAGTCCGGCGAAGGTAAGCCCGGCCGCCACAAAGACCGTCAACCAGATGGCCGGAGCCCAGACAAGACTGCCCAGCAGCCCCAGCAGCGACAGGCCGCCCGCGCCGATCTGAATCTGGCGCTGCATGGACAGCGTTTTCTTGCCGCGTTCCACCGGCAGGCCCGCCTGAACCCAGGCGTTGACGCCGCCTTCCATCTGCCATGCGGGGCCGCCGGCCGCCTCGGCCAGCAGGGCGCTTCCCTCGGTGGTGCGCCGCCCGGAGCGGCAGCAGAAGACCACGGGCTTTCCTTCCTCGGCTTTCGGCGACGCCGCCCAGCGGATGACCGACAGGGGCGCGACCGTCGCCCCCGGAACCCGCAGCGCCGCCACTTCTTCCGGTTCGCGTATGTCCACAAGGCGGATCGTGCCCGCCTCCATCCGGCGCGCGACTTCCTGCGCCGACATTTTCGGCAATTCCGTCATGATGCCTCCATGCGTTTTAGAGCCATTTCAGTTTGAAACGCGTTGTTTTTCAGAACCACATCATGGTGAGGGATTCCACATCCATGAAAAGACCGTCGCTCTTGCCTTCATTGAGCGGGAGCCCGCCGGACGGCGTCACCACAAAAGTATGCTCGACGCCGACCATGCCGTAGGGCGGCAGGGCTATTTTCGGTTCCAGCGCAATGACGGTATTTTCCTCCAGCGGAATATCGAACTTTCGGGCAAGAGCGGGAAATTCGTCCATTTCCAACCCGATGCCGTGCCCCACGAACCGGGCCCGATCCGGCCCCGCGCCCATGAAATTGTCGGCAAAGCCGTACGACGCGGCCATGGCGCAGGCCTCGTCCCACAGCCCGGCGGGCGTGACGCCGGGGAACAGCCGCGCGGCAAGGGCGGCCTCCACGGCAAGACAGCACTCCTGCGCGCGCCGCACCTCGTCCGGCAGGGGCGCGGCCACGTCCCAGAAACACTGCGTGCGATCGGCCACATAGCCCTGCAAGGCAAAGGGCACGTCCACTGCAAGCACGTCGCCGCTTTTCCAGACCACGGACGCATTGCCGCCGAACGGCATGGCCGAGGACTTGCCCAGCGTCCCCAGCGGACCGTCGAACGCCGTCGTCAGCAGGCCGGAGGCCCCGGCCGACACGCAGCCGGGCACGGCGCGGCCGGGCGGCGTAATCCGCACAAGACCGTCATGCCCGGCCTTGTGATACAGCAATTCCAGTTTCCGAAAAACGGCGTCCTCGCGCATGCCCGGATGCAGCCAGCGGCCCAGCTCCTCAAGGCAGGAGGCCTGACGCCGCCCGGCCTCGGTCATGCGGGCGATCTCCCACGGCGTCTTGACCATGCGCGCCAGCCGCACCACGGCATCGCCGGACGCCAGCGTCACGTCTTTCAGGCGCGCGTGCAGCAGTTGCCCGGCGCTCCACGTCATCCAGGCCATATCGACCAGCACGGGGGCATCCGTCGGCAGGGGAACGCCCGCCTCGGCACACAGCCCCGGCAGATCGCCATAGGAACGATAGGACGCCAGCAGCAGGGGCGATTCCCAGCCCGCCCGCTCCAGGGCGCGCCGCGCCAGCAACAGGGGTTCGCCCTCGCGCGGCAGCCAGACCAGCCCCGCCGCCAGCGTGCCCGAAGCGTACAGCACATTCACGTCGCCGAGCAGCAGCAGACCGCCCGCATTCGGCGCAAGCCGCGCCATACATTCCCGCAGACGCGCATGCCGCGCGCGCAACTCCTCTTTCGGCGCAACCACCAGCGAGCATTCATCCAGCCCCATAGACACCCCACAAGAGCATTTTTCGTTTGAAACGCGTTGCGTTGCAACTCATACGGCCTGTCATTTCGCGGGAAAAATGCTGTTTTCCCGCTCACTTCTGGCCTGGCGGCGCTGTCCGCCGCCTCGCGTTCCATCTTTTTCACAGATAAAACGCTCAGGATCAGGCTCCTCCCGCCCTCATTTTCTCCAAAACGCCGCTTTTGACAAGCGCAACCTCCGGCCCGCATCCCGCCGGGGACCGGCAACACGAGAGCAATTGCAGTTTGAAACGCGTTGCGTTTCAAACGCATACGGCCTGTCGCTTCGCGGGAAAACAAGGCAAAACGCGCATGCGCAAAACCCGGGCGCAAAAAAAGGGGCAAGCCCCGGAGGGCCCGCCCCTGAAATCCCGTGAAGGGAAAAGGATTAACGCTTCGAATACTGGTAACGGGCGCGAGCGGCGCGCAGACCGTACTTTTTGCGTTCCTTCTTGCGCGCGTCGCGCGTGAGGAAACCGGCCTTCTTCAGCACCGGACGCAGGGAGGGGTCCACCAGCAGCAGCGCGCGGGAAATGCCGTGACGCACGGCTTCGGCCTGACCGGCCACGCCGCCGCCCGCCACATTGACGCGCACGTCGAGCTTTTCGGCCATCTTGGTCAGCACCAGCGGCTGACGCACGACCATCTGAAGGGTCTTGCGGGGGAAATATTCCTCATAGGAACGGCCGTTCACCGTGATGTTGCCGGCGCCGGCATAAATGCGGGTGCGGGCGGTAGCGGTCTTGCGACGGCCGGTGCCGTATTCGAATTTATCGCTCATGGCGTTTCACTCCTTAGTAGGGCAGGGTCAGGGGCTGAGGATTCTGGGCGGCGTGCGGATGTTCCGCGCCGGAGTAAATCTTCAGCTTCTTCAGCATGGCGCGGCCAAGGCGATTCTTGGGCAGCATGCCGCGCACGGCAGCCATCAGAACACGCTCGGGCTTTTCGGCCAGCATATCGCCGAGAGCGGTGGTCTTCAGACCGCCCACCCAGCCGGAGTGGCGATAGTAGTTCTTGTGGGTCATCTTGGTGCCGGTGACCTTGATCTTTTCGCAGTTCACCACAACGATAAAGTCGCCATTATCCATGTGGGGAGCGAATTCGGGTTTGTGCTTGCCGCGCAGGCGATGGGCGATCTGGCTGGCCAGGCGGCCCAGCACCTGATCCTGAGCGTCAACCACGAACCAGTCGTGCTTGATGTCTTTCGGGGTAGGGCTGAACGTCTTCATGGACTGAAACTCCTCGTGCATATACGGTAGCCATCTGCGGCGGAAAATCCGTCATGCGACGTGCCGCCTAACGGGGGTGACGACAATATCGCTCGCGGCATTGACGGACGGCGCGACGCCTGTCCGCAAGGCCGCTCGGCCGTGGCGAAAAAAATTTTTCTCTCCCCGCCCGCGCGCTCCCGGAAAAAACCCCTGTTCTTTCCCGCGCGAACGGGCGTCCGCTTTCGCGGAGAGCGCTCCGCACACCATGACGGCGGATCGCTCCAAAGAAGCTGTCCTTTACCTCATAGGCCCGAAAGTGTCAATCCCTCAGGCTCGCCGGGACGCCCCCGCCCCGCTGCGGCCACATCCTCCGGCGTGTTCACATTGAAGAAAAAGCCCGCTTCCGCCTCCGAAAAATCCACCAGACACCGCCGCTCCGGCGGCGTCACCCCGTACAGCCCGAATCGCCCCGCCCGCAGGCTCGCGCGCAGCAACGGCAAGACCGCCGTGTCATATACCGCGCTCAGGCACTGAAAATAACCGCTGCCCCGCAACGTGAACGCCGTCATCAGCGGCGCTTCCCCCCGGCGCGCCGTCCACGCCTCCCGCGCCGCCGTCAGCCGCTCCAGCATCCCCGCCGTCATGAACGGCATGTCGCACGCCAGCACCGCCAGCGCCGCGCACCCCGCCGCCTCCGCCGCCGCAAGCCCCGCCTCGATGCCCCCCATGGGCCCGCAATCCGGCGTCGCGTCCGTCACGCACGCATAGCCCGCGTACGACCGCCCCGCCCGACACGCCACCCACACCGGCGACGCCAGCCGCGCCAGCTCCCCGTACGCCCGCTCCAGCAACGTCGGCCCCGACGCCCCCCACGGACGCACAAGCGCCTTGTCCACCGCCAGCGGCCCGCCCATGCGCGTCGCCAGCCCCCCCGCCGTCACCAGTCCTCCCAGCTTCATGTCCGCGTCTCCTTGAAAATTATGGATGGAGATGGATTGTTGAT
>CAJMRA010000086.1 GCA_905215675.1 uncultured bacterium
GGTTCCGATACCGGAGCGGCAACCGCGTCCGGGGTTTCGGCGGTCGGCGCGGCTTCCGGGGAAGCCTCGCTCACCGCCGCGGACGCGGGCATTGCGTCCGGCGCTTCGGTAACGAGAGATTCCGGCGCGGCCTCTGCCGCCGCCGGTTCAGAGACGGGCAGTTCGGGAACAGCAGGCTCGGCTGCGGCGGGTTCCGGCACGGACGATGCGGCGGCCTCCTCCGGGGCGACGTCGGCGGCGGGTTCCGATACCGGAGCGGCAACCGCGTCCGGGGTTTCGCCGGTCGGCGCGGATTCCGGGGAAGTCTCGCTCGTCGCTACGGGCGCGGGCATTGCGTCCGGCGCTTCGGTAACGACCGCGTGATCCGCGGGAGGCTGCGCCCCGGCATCTCCGGCGGTTTCCTTCCTATCCTCGACAGGCGCGGCGGACGGCTCTTTCCGCTCCGTCGGTTCCTCCGCTCCCATCCATTTTCTGAACTTGGAAAAGAACCCCATGCGGCCTCCTTTTCGTCTTTTTCATTCACGGCCGGGGCATCAGCCCAGCGCGGCCAAAACTTCATCCAGCGCCTGTGCGCAGGCTTCCACGGCCAGCGCAGGCGTCTCGCACTGCGGATCATTCAGGGCCCGCTGCATGGCCGCGGCCGCTTCCGTCAGCTTGTCCGCCCCCAGACAGGGCGCCGCCAGTTCCAGCAGGCGGCCGAGATGCGAGAGTTCCGCCACCGCCCCGCGGGCAAACAGCCGTCCCATAAGCGCGGAGGCGCCCCGGAAGGACTGACGGAACAGACCCGCCGTGATGCAGGCGCTTTCCCTGTGGGCGTTCATGTACCGACGCCCCTTTTCCATATCGACGGCCGACGACGCGGGCGAGGGAGGAGTCACGACGGGCGTTCCCTCCCGCGCCAGTTCTCCGGCGCTTACGGGTTCCTCGCGTTCCTGATCCGGTCGTCTGCCCTGCCAGTGATCCTGAAGGAAATGAAGCAGGCGTGTCAGATCGCCGTAACGGCGCAGCAGCCAGAACAGCAGGCAGGAAAAAAACAGGGTGTTGAGACCGAAACGGACGGCCTCGGCGCGCACGGTCAGCGCGCATTCCTCATTGGTCAGACGGCGGGACATATAGATTTCCACACTGCCCACCGGACGCCCTTCTTCCTTGATCTGGCTCATGCCCTGCACGGTTTCTTCCGTGATTTCGTCATCCCAGGGCACGGGCTCCCACTGATAGTTGCGCCGCATGCCGACCTGCACGCCCTGCGCCGTCTGCACCCGGACGCCGTACACGCGATCGTCGTCCATGGCCACATCCACGGCCACGAGCGCCGCGGCCGCATCGGGCGTCCCGCCCGACATGGACAGCATGCCCACAACACGCGCGGCCGTGCGACCGGCTTCACTCAGCAGACGGGCTTCCGCGTCCGCCCGGTATTGCCAGATGGCCCACAGGCCCTGCCCTGCCGTCAGCAGCATGGCGCAAAGCCATATTCCCAAAACCATCCAGCGACGTTGCTGCCGTCGTTCCATAAGATTTCACCCCATTCACGGAACAGGCCGCCGGTCAGGCCGGACAGACCGTTATGTCCACGCGATATGCCCCCGAAATATTTTTTTCTAGAGCGTTTTTTCCTCTGGAAAAGGAAAAAACGCGCGGCGGCGGCACAAGCGCCGCCCGGCCCGAAGCACGCGGAAAAAGCGCGTTTTTCCGCAAGACGACAGGCCGCAGGGTTTGAAACGCAACGCGTTTCAAATGAAAATGCGCTATGTCCGCCGTCGCAGGACGCGCCACACGGCCAGCGCATCGGCGTCGCGCAGGAGAAAAAGCGTCGCCGCCCATGCGCCGACGCCGACCGCACAGGCCGGGGGCAGGGCCAGCGCGCGCAGGCTGCCCGCCGCCAGCGCATGCAGCGCGGCCAGCACGCCCCGGGCGGCCAGACCCGCAGCGGTCGCGGCGGCGGCCGCACGCAGGAGGCTTGCGACAGGAAGAAGACGCCCCATCGGCAGGCCGCCCCGCGTGCGGCGTCGATGCAGGGTCCACCATAAAAACAGCGCGTGGGCAAACATGCCGACGCTGACGGCCAGCGCCGGGGCGCACACGTCCAGCGGCGCAGGCAGAGCAAAGGTCAGGGCAAAGCCTGCGGCCGCCGTCACGACGACGGCTCCCAGCGCGCCCCACGCCGTCGCGCGCCATGCGCCCGCCGCATTGCAGGCCGCCAGCAGCGGACGCGCCGCCGCACAGGCGGGCAGACCCGGCAGATAGGCCCAGAGAGCCAGCACGCAGGCCCGCACGGCTTCGGGACCGAACGCGCCGTGTCCCAGCAGGGCGTCCACCAGCTCCGGCCCCACGGCCGCCAGACCGGCGGTCGCGGCCAGACTGAACAGCATTGCCAGACGCAGGGCCGTACCGAGCTGCGCGCCGAAGCCCGGCCAGTCCTCTTCCACAGCCAGATGACTCAGGCGGGGCAGACTGGCCATACCCAGACACACGCCGACGACGCCCAGCGGCAGTTCCATGAGCCGTTCCGCATAATACAGCGCGGCGACGCTGCCCACGCAACCGAAGGAAGCGACCATCATGGCCGCCAGCATCGCCAGCTGCGGCGCGGCCGCGCCGAGAATTCCCGGAGGCAGACGGCGCAGACAGTCTTCCGCCGCGCGCCGGACACGCCGACGACGCACGGCCTGCCGACGCGGCGACAGGGGCGCGGCCGGGGAAGGCGGCGTCAGAATCCCGCGCGCGGCCCGCGCCTGTGCAAGCCACTGGACGATGCCCGCGCAGGTCAGCCCCGCGGCCAGCAGTTCGGCGGCGTCGCCGAGCTTCAGGGCCGCGGCGACGGCGAACAGCAGCAGCACGCCGTTGAAAAGTATGGGCGACACGGCCGGCCAGAAAAAGGCCCCTCGGCTGTGCAGGAGGGCCATGCTCACGGCCGCCATGACGGCCGCGACGGCATAGGGCAGACAAAGCCGGAACAATGAGGCCGCCAGTCTCTCGCCTTCGACGCCGAGCCCCGGCGCGATCAGTTCCAGCAGCGCGGGCGCGCCCAGCCATCCCCCGGCCAGCAGAAGCGCCAGCAGCGCGCCGAGCCGAACCGCCACGGCGCGCGCCAGTTCCCGATCACCGCCGGGACAGGCGCGCTCCTGCCGGACAAAGGCGGCCGTCAGGGTCATGGACAACGACCCCTCGGCCAGCAGACGCCGCAGGATGTGCGGCACGCGCATGGCGGCAACCAGCGCGTCGGCCGCCAGTCCGCCGCCCACCAGCCAGGCCATGGCCATGTCCCGCATCAGCCCCATCAGACGCGACAGCGCCGTGCAGCCGCCAAGAAAGAGACTGGTGCGCGCCAGTGAGGAACCTTGCTGCGGCATAGCGTCTCCCTCTGTCGCAGTTGGCATGTTCAGGAAAACGGCCTTGTCTCCGCTTCTGCCGTCACGCTCGGGCCCGTGCGCCCGCCCGCGCTCCGCCGTCGGCCCGATTACGGCCGATGCGGATCGGCCTCGCCGCGCCAGGCGGCCACGGCGGCGCGCACGCGGGCATCCTGTTCTTCGGGCATGGTCTTGAATTCCTCCGCAAAGACATGAATGCGGGTTCCGCCGCGCGGCGCGAACAGGCCCTTGACCCGGCACCAGCAGGGATCAAGGAGCGTCCGGATGTCCTCCAGCACCGTGTTGGTGATGGTTTCCATAAAGGACTGATGATTGCGGAAGGCGAACATGTACAACTTGAAGCTCTTGGACTCCACGCACAGGCGATCGGGAATATATTCCAGAGAAATACAGCCCACATCCGGCTGTCCCGTCACCGGACACAGGGAGGTGAATTCGGGAAAGCTGATGCTGATCACATAGGGACGCTGCGGGTAGCAGTTGGGAAAGGCCTCCAGCAGGGCCACGGAGGGGCCGCCGGAAGGCTGCGGCAACTTGCCGGTTCCGAGCGCGCGCAGCGCTTCTGTCTGATCCTGGCTACGAGTGGTCATATGATTCCTTGAGTGGGACGGCACGCTGCCCGGACAGGGCGTGCGCAACAGCAAAGACCGCCCCGGGGCGTCCGGGCCGGGCGGGAAAACGACGACGTGCGTTCTCCGACTTGTAACGCAAAGACATACAGGCTACAATAGCATATATCTGTGCGGGATATCGCGAAAGGGGGCGTCCCCCCGCCCGCAGCCCCTGCGGCACGGTTTTTTCCGCGCCGCTTTTTTCAATGGAGGAAACGCTTGCTGCACTGCATTCTGAGCGCCGCTTCGGCGGGCGACGTGCTGCCCCTGACCCCGGACACCCTCCGCAAGGTCGGCATGCCGCATCATCGTATGGCCGTCGGGCCTCTCCCGGCCCTGCCCGTGGGGGCGGGCCTGTTCACCGACGACGGCAAGGAATGGCTGCGCGTCACGGGCCGCGTCTGGCTGTCCGGCGATCCGCACGCCGTGCCCTGCCCCATGCTGACGGCCCTTGCCGACATTCCCGTCGGCGAAGCCCGTCTCCATGTCCGCAAGGAGGGGCGCAGCCTGGCCTGGATTACCCTTTCGGACAAGGGATCGCAGGGGCTGCGCGCCGACGGCAGCGGCCCGGCCATCGCCGCCGCCGTGGGCGAAGCCCTGCCCCTGTGTCACGCGCAGGGCTTTCTACTGCCCGACGACGCCCCGGCCCTGCGGGCGCTGCTGACGGAGCTGGCGCTGGGACAGGGCTACGACGTCATCTGCACCAGCGGCGGCACGGGCGTGGGCCCGCGCGACATCACGCCGCAGACCGTCGCCCCGCTGCTGGATCTGGAACTGCCGGGCTTTGCCGCGGCCATGATGGTGGAAAGCCTGAAAAAAACGCCGCACGCCGCCATTTCGCGCGCCGTCTGCGGCGTTCTCGGCCCGAGTATCGTCATCACCCTGCCGGGAAGCCGCAAGGCCGTCCTGGAAAATCTCGCCGCCGTGCTGCCCGCCCTGCCGCACGCGCTGGACAAACTTCACGGCGATCCCGCCGATTGCGGAGGTTAGTCACATGCCCCCCCTTCAGACGCCTTTCGGCAATTTTGCGGCCATCTGCCGCATGATCAGAATCGAACATTCCGTCTTCGCCCTGCCCTACGCCTACGCCGGGGCCGTGCTTGCGGCGGGCGGCATGCCCCCCTGGCAGCAGCTCGTCGCCCTGACGGTCGCCATGATCGGCGTGCGCTCCTTTGCCATGGCCTTCAACCGCATCATGGATCTTCCCTTCGACAGCGAAAATCCGCGCACCTGGGATCGGCCGCTGGTGACGGGAGAAATCACCGTCAAGCAGACCTGGTCGTTTTGCGGCGTCATGAGCCTCGTGTTCATCTTCGCCTGCGCCTTCCTCAATCAGCTCTGCCTGTACCTGTCCATCCCCGCCCTGATCTTCGCCGCGGCCTACAGCGTCACCAAGCGCTTCACGCCCCTCTGCCACTACTGGCTGGGCGCGACGCTGGGCCTCGCCCCGCTGGCGGGCTGGCTGGCCGTCTCGCCCGACACGCTCGGCATGCCCGCCGTCCTGCTGTTCTTCGCCGTGACCTTCTGGACGGCCGCGTTTGACATCTACTATTCCTTTCAGGACTACGATTTCGATCTGGCCTTTGATCTCTATTCCGTGCCCGCCGTCTACGGCCCGGACGCGGCCATGGCCATTGCCGGCGTCTCCCACGCGGTAACGTCCATCTTCCTGCTGCTGACGGGCTATGCCGCGGGCCTCGGCTGGCCGTGGTATCTCGTCTGGCTGATCATTTCCGCCGTGCTGTTCTGGGAACACAAGCTGGTGCGTCCCGACGATCTGCGCCGGATCAACATGGCCTTCTTCACGCTCAACGGCATCGTCTCCATCGTCATGCTGATCGGCGTCATTCTGGGAGTCCTGATCCATGCCGCGTAAAAAAACCTTCCAGTGGCATGCCGACGGCGAAACGGACGCCGCGGACACGCCGAGCCGCTCGGCCAGAAAACGCCAGAGCACGGCCCTGCAAAAGCTGGGCGAGCAACTGACGCAACTGGACGCGAGCGCGCGCGCCGCCCTGCCCCTGTCCGCGGATCTGGCGGAAGCCCTGCGCCTCTATGACAGAATCCGGGACAAGGAAGGACGGCGGCGGCAACTGCAATATATCGGCCGCCTCATGCGGGAAATCGACGCGGGCCCCCTCGAGACGGCGCTTGCCGCCCGCACCGCCGCCCATCAGGCCGATACGGCCCTGCTCCACCGGGCCGAGCAATGGCGCGCCGCCCTGCTGGACGCGGCCCCCGATCAGCTGCGGGATCTGCTGCGGCGCTGCCTGCCCGCCGCCGACGACGCGACGCTGGCGGCGCTGGAACGCGCGACGCTGGCCGCCCGGGAGGAAAATCCCGCGGGGCCGCCCCACGCCCGCCGCGCCCTCTTTCGGGAACTTATGGCCGCCATGAAAAAGGCCTGAAATAAACCTTTTTATTTCAGCTTGTTACAGACTCCTTGCAAACAAAAAAATTTTTTTGAAAAAACTGCTTGACTCCGGGGGAGGTTTTACGTAGAACCTCTCTTGTCGAGAGCGACACGCCCTTGTAGCTCAGTCGGTAGAGTGCATCCTTGGTAAGGATGAGGTCACCAGTTCAATCCTGGTCAAGGGCTCCATCGAGAGTAAAACGCCCATGGAAACATGGGCGTTTTTTTTGTTCACCTCCTACCCCCGCGATACAGTCATGCAACTGCCCGTTCCCGCCGTCACCATAGGTCTGCTGCTCTGTTCCAACGTCTTCATGACATTCGCCTGGTACGGACACCTCAAACACAGAGGTTCCGCCCTGCCGCTGGTCATTCTCATCAGCTGGGGCATCGCCTTTTTCGAGTACATGCTTCAGGTACCGGCAAACCGCATCGGCTACGGCTACTTCAACGCCGCGGAACTCAAGACCATTCAGGAAGTCATCTCCCTCAGCGTATTCTGCTTCTTTTCCGTGTTCTATCTCAACGAGCCGCTGCGCTGGAACTATATCGTCGGTTTCGGTCTGATCGTGCTGGCCGCCTGGGTCATCTTCAAGCAGTGGTAGACGCACGTGATTACCGCAACGACCATTCTTGTCTGCACGCTGTCCGCCCTGTTCGCCGGTTTCATCGACTCCGTCGCCGGCGGGGGCGGCCTCATCACCATTCCCACGCTGCTGCTTGCCGGCGTTCCCCCGCACACGGCGCTGGCCTGCAACAAGGTCAGCAGCAGTCTGGGCACCGCCATGGCCCTCGGCACCTTTGCCCGCAGCGGACTCGTCGTCTGGCGTCTCGCCGCCATCGGCACCGGCTTTGCCCTTGTGGGGTCGGCCATCGGCTCCCGTCTGGCGCTCACGCTCGATCCCGAAACGCTCGGCAGGGTGCTCATCATCCTTCTGCCCTTCGCCATGCTCGCGACGCTGCTCCCGCGCAAGGACAAGGAACTGCCGCTGGTCTTCGACGGCCCCCGCTTCTATTTTCTCGCGCCGCTCTGCTGCTTCGTCGTCGGCATCTACGACGGTTTCTTCGGTCCGGCCACGGGCAGTTTCTTCATTCTGGCCCTGCACCTGATTGTGCGCGTCCACCTGCTTCAGGCCAGCGCCACCACCAAGGTGCTCAACCTGTCTTCCAACATCGGCGCGGCCGTCGTCTTCATCTTCAGCGGCGAAGTGGTCTGGAGTCTGGCGCTCTGCATGGCCATGGGCTCCATTACCGGCAACTGGATGGGCAGTCGCATGGCCATACGGATCGGCGGCGTCTTTGTGCAGCGCGTCCTGATCGTATCGCTCTCCATTCTCATGGTGTCCCTGATCTGGACATACTTCATCAAGGCATGATCCCGGCGTGAAGGCTCCGCATCCGGCGCTCCGCCTTCTTTTCTGTCCCCTGCCCTCGCCGCGACAGGCGGCGAGGCTGCAGGCCGTCATGCCGCCCCGGCTTTCTCCCGCCGACAACGCCCATATCCGCCGCTTCACGGCCCCCGGAGCCGCCGACGCGCGTCTGCTGGCCCGGGCCCTGCTCGTTCTTGCCTGCCGCTCCTTCTGTCCGGCCCTGCCCGCCACCCTGCGCAGGACGACCTCCGGCGCGCCCGCTCTCGGCTTTCCGCAGGACGCCGCGCAGGCGGCGCTGTCCTTTGCCTACAGCCCGCAGGCCGTCGTCTGCGCGCTGGCCATCGCTCCCGCCGCCTGCCGTCTGGGCGTCGATCTGGAGGCCCTCGCCTCCCCGCCGCCCGCGCGGCGCGCCTTCCATCCCCGCGAACATGTGTCCGGCCCCCGCGACGCCCTGCGTCGCTGGACCGTCAAGGAAGCCCTGCTGAAAGCCCGGGGCACGGGACTGTCGCTCGATCCGGCAGGGCTCCATACCGGACGATCCGGTCAGCGACGGGGCCTGCACCCCGCCGCCCTGCCGCCGCTGTACTGGCGCTCCCTGCCGCTTCCCGGGCACTGGTGTTCCCTTGCGCTGTCGCATGCGCTCCCCCTGCGCCTGTCCTGCCTGACATGTGCCGACGTCATACGGGCGCTTGGCGTCCCCGGCACACCGGGGCAAAGTCCCGCCGCCACGAGCGCGTGTTCATGCTGACGAGCCTCTTTTAGAGCATTTTATCTTTGAAATGGGTTGAGGGTTGAGATTCAGGGGGAGGGGAAC
>CAJMRA010000087.1 GCA_905215675.1 uncultured bacterium
TCTTTACCACCAAGGCCGTGGGCGAGGGGACCGGGCTGGGGCTGGCCATCTGTTTTTCCATTCTGGAAAAGCTCGGCGGACGCATCGAGGTGGAGAGCGCGCCCGGCAAGGGCACGACCTTCCGTATCGATCTGCCGCCGGAACCGCCGGAAACGGCCGCCGCCGAAGCGGAGGAAGAGGAAGCGTGATGTCGCCGTTCGGGAGGATGCGCCCCGAACCCCCCAAGAAAATCAAAAGGAGAGCGTATGCGGGCCCTGTTTGTGGATGATGAGCGGGAATTTCTGGAACTGATGGAAAAACGTCTTTCCCGGCGCGGCATTGAGGTATCCACGGCGTACGACGGACAGGAAGGGGTCAGGGCCGTGGAGGAGGCCGCCGCCGCGGGCACGCTGCCCGATGTGGTCGTCATGGATGTGCGCATGCCCGGCATGGACGGGCTCGAGGCCCTGCGGCGCATGAAGGCGGTGGCTTCGGCCCTGCCGGTCGTGCTGCTGACGGGGCACGCGTCGCTGGGCGTCGCCGTGGAAGGCATGGATCTCGGAGCCTTTGATTACATGCTCAAGCCGGTGGCCATCAATGAGCTTATCCTGAAGATGGAGGAGGCGGCGCGCGCCGCCGGCTAGAACTATGGGCGTACTCGACAGCTTACGCAATCTGCTGGGACGCGGCCCGGCGCAGCCGGACCCCGAGGCGCTGGCCCGCGAGGAGGCGCTCAAGGCCCGTCTGCGCGAACGGTGCGCGCGGTTTCGCCGCCTGCTTTCGGCCAACAAGGCGGCGCTGGAGGGCATGAGCGAGGCGGAAGCGTTGCTGTCCGGCGGGCATCCGTTCGGTATGGATACCGTGCGGGCGCTGGGCACGCGCGTGGGCGCGTCGGTCTATCAGATGGTGCGCGAGCTGAACGCCCTTTCCGGGAACGCCTATCCCGGACTGAACGAGGCCTTCGGGCGCGTGCATGCCGATGTGGAGGCCTGCCTCGCGCGCCGGGAGCGGGACGAGGACGTCCCCCTGATTCTGCCGCTGGCGGATATCCGTTTGCAGCATATGCCGCTGGTGGGCGGCAAGATGGCCAATCTCGGCGAAGTGGCCGCCAACGTGGGCATGGACGTGCCCGAAGGTTTCGCCGTGACGGTGGCGGCCTACGAACGCTTCATGGCGCATGAGGGCCTGCGCGACGCCGTCAACCAGCGCATTCAAAGTACCGATCTGGAAAGTCTGGACGCCGTGTTCAGCCTGTCCGCCTCGTTGCAGCAGCTTGTGCTGGGGGCCTCGCTGCCGCCGGAACTGGAATCGGCGCTGGAAGCGGCCGTCGCCGACATGCAGCGCCGTCTCGGGCCGGACCTGCGTCTTGCCCTGCGCAGCAGCGCCGTGGGCGAGGATGGTCTGGGCGTCACCTTTGCCGGGCAATATCGTTCCGAGCTGGACGTCCTGCCGGAAGAGGCCTGCGAAGTCTGGAAGGAAATCATCGCCAGCAAATATTCCGTGACGGCCATGAGCTACCGCTTTCAGCGGGGCATCCCCGACGAGGCCGCGCCCATGTGCGTGGGCGTGCTGAGCATGGTGCGGGCCGAGGCTGGCGGCGTGGCCTACAGCCGGGACCCCGTGGCGGCGCGGCAGGGCAGGGAACAGGTGACGCTCAACGCCGTTCCGGGCTTGCCGCAGGCCGTCGTGGACGGCGGCATGACGCCGGACGTCTTTACCTTTACCCACACTAATCCGCCGGAATTGCTGGAGCGCCGTATCGCCGTCAAGCCGTTCCGGCTGGATTGCGCGCCGGGCTGTGCCCAGGGCGTGCGGCGAACCCCGCTGAGCAGGGAGGAAGGCGCGCGCGCCTGCATCAACGACGGGCAGGCGCTGCATCTGGCCCGTCTGGCGCTGGCGCTGGAAGAATTTTACAATGAACCTCAGGATGTGGAGTGGGCGCTGGAAATGCGCGACGGCGCGTCCTGTCTGGTGGTGCTGCAAAGCCGCCCCCTGTCCGAATCCGGCGAAGCCGCGGCGGCGGCTCCCGCGCCGTTGCCGGAATCCGTTCCCGCATCGGCCGTTCTGGCGCAGGGCGGCATGACCGTCAGCGGCGGCGTCGCCGCCGGGCCGCTGTTTGTGGCGCGCAAGGATGCGGATATGCTGTCCTTCCCCCGGGGCGGCATACTGGTCGTCGAGCGGGCGCACCCCCGCTGGGCCCCCCTGCTGCCGCAGGCGGCGGGCATGATCAGCGAAACGGGCGGCATGGCCGGGCATCTGGCGTCGGTCGCCCGGGAATACGGCCTGCCCGCGCTGTTCAGCCTGCCCGACGCCTGTTCCCTTCTGGCCGACGGGGGCATGGCGACGCTTGATGCCGACAGGGCCGTCGTCCTGCGGGGAGAATTCCCGGAACTGCTCGCGGCGCATGAGCAGCCGCGCAATCTGATGCAGGGCAGTCCCGTGCAGGAAACCCTGCGCCGTATGGCCGCCTTCATGACGCCGCTGCATCTGCTGGACCCCGAATCGCCGGAATTCGCTCCGGCGTACTGCCGCAGCTTTCATGATATCACGCGCTTCTGTCACGAAAAGGCCGTGGAGCTCATGTTCGGCGAAAACGCCGACGTGGATCAGCGCGCGGGCAAGCAGCTTCGGGCGGGTGTCAAGCTCCAGTACTGGGTCGTGGATATGGACGACGGTTTTTCCCGTCCCGTGACGGGGCCGGTGGTCGATTTGCAGGATATCGCCTGCGAGCCCATGCAGGCGCTGTGGGCGGGCATGACGGCCGTGCCCTGGGCCGGGCCGCCGTCTTCCGGGGCGGCGGGCTTCATGAGCGTGGTGTTTGAAAGCGCCATGAACAAGGACCTTGAAAGCACCGCGCCGACGGTCATGGCCGAGAAGAATTTTTTTATCATTTCCTCAAAGTACATGATTCTTCAGGCCCGCTACGGCTACCATTTCTGCACGGTCGAATGTCTTGCCGGAGACAACCGGCATGAGAATTTCGTCAGCTTCCAGTTCAAGGGCGGCGCGGCCGACGCCGAGCGCCGCGAGCGGCGCGCCCGTCTGATTGCCGAACTGCTGGAGGCCGAAGGCTTCCGCGTCGACGTCCGCAAGGACGCCCTCTTTGCCGTGGCCGAGGACTATGACAAGGATCAGATCCTGCTGCGCGTGCGCATTCTCGGCTATCTGCTCATTCATACGCGGCAGATAGACATGATCATGCTTGAAGACGCCCGCGTGGCCGCCTATCGCGCCAAGTTTGAACAGGATATCGCGGCGCTGAAGGCAAAGTAGGGCGTTTCACCTTTGAAAAAGGTGAAACGCTCTAAAAATGCTCGAGCGGGGCGCAATCCTTGTGCGGGGAGGGGGAAATCCTGTGGAAGGGTTTCCCTCTCTCCGTCGTTTTGCGGGCGTTTTTCGGGCAGCATGGTCTGTTCCCCGTGTTAGAGCGTTTCACCTTTGAAAAAGGTGAAGCGCGAGGCGGCGGCACAGCGCCGCCCGGCCAAAAGTGAGCGGAAAAACCGCGTTTTTTCCGCGAAACGACAGGCCGTATGGTTGGAAATGCGAAGCATTTCAAACTGAAAATGCTCTAACGCGTCGTCGATTCACGCAGGGCGACGCCTTGCCAGAGGCGCCCGCTCTCGCGTACACTGCGCGCGTGTTCCGGCCGGGCCGCGCGGTCCGGCCAAAAGAGAGCAGAGCAACCGCGCTTTTTCCGTGAAATGACAGGCCGCAGGGTTTGAAATGCGCAGCATTTCAAACTGAAATTGCTCTAACAGGAAGAACTATGGGTTTTGCCAATACTACATGCAGCTTTACGCGTTTTCGCATCGTCGATCCCGTGCCCGCCGACCTCTGGACGAGCATCGAGGACAAGTTGAAGCAGTTTGCCTTCATGGATATCGACGAATTGCCTGAGATGCAGTCCAAAGGCTGGGTCTGCTTTGAAGACATGCTGGATACACGCTGGCGTACCGCGCCGCCGCAGAAGGGGGCCTACATTGTCTTTTCGCTGCGTCTGGATACGCGGCGCATCCCCGCCGCGGTGGTCAAGAAGCATCTGACGCTGGCCCTCAAGGAAGAAAAGGCCCGCATCAGCGAACAGGGAAAGACGTTCATCGCCCGGGAGCGCAAGAAGGAAATCAAGGAGCAGGTCATGCTGCGCCTGCGCGCGCGCTTTCTCCCTGTTCCGGCGGAATTCAATGTCCTCTGGGCGACGGATCGCAATGAAATCTGGTTCGCTTCGACGCAGAATGCCATGATTGATCTCTTTATGGAATTGTTCCTGCAAACTTTCGGATTGCGGCTCGAACAGATCACACCCTACACGCTGGCGCTGACCCTGCTGGACGAAAAACGGCAGGAGCAGGTCGATCGCATCGAAGCCACGCAGTTTGCCCTTTCCTGAACGCGGGCCGCCGGAGTCTTTCTTCCGCCGGAAAACGTCCGCGCATTGCCGCGACGCGGCCCGGCCGTACGGAACTTTCGGCTGGGGAAGACCGCTCCCCCGCGCGGAGTCCTTCCGTTCTCCCGCGCCATCCGCGTCTTTTTCAAAGGATTTACGCATGACTCAGACATCCTCGCTGGATTCGTTGGACAATATTCTCGGACAGGAGTTCCTGACGTGGCTCTGGTATCAGAGCGACGTGGCGCCCGGAGCCTTTACGGACGGGCAGGGGCAGCCGTTCAGCGTCTCCATGGAACAGCGCATCGTCGTACAGGGCGGCGAAGGCGACGCCCGGGAAACGGCGTCGGTTTCCGGCTCGCTGTCGCCGCTGCGCGAGGCCCGGTTCGGTCTGGGCACGGGCAAGAAGGTGACGCGGGCGCTCATTCGCCTTGAAAAGGAGGAGCTGGCCTTTCAGCTCACGCTCAAGGCCGAGGATTTCAGCGTCGGCAGCCTGAAGACGCCCAAGCTGGACAAGACGGACGACGACGCCGACCCTGACGCGCTGCTGCTGGAAAAATTCTATCTGATGGAAACGTGCGTGGGACTGCTGGACAGTCTGTACGCCCGTTTTCTCGGTCTGCGTCTTTCGCCGCGCTGGGAAGAGGAAGTGGACGCCATGCGGCAGTGGATGACCCGGACGGAATAAGTCATGTCGCGGGACAGTTCGCTTTTTTCCGCCGGTCGCGGCGGCGTCTGGCGCGCGCGTCTGCGGCGTATCGCCCGCAAGACGCTCTGGACCGCGGCGGTTCTGCTCGGCATTACCGTCATCAGTTTCGGCGTCATTCATCTTGCGCCGGGATCGCCCACGGACATGGAGACGACGCTCAACCCCCTGGCGGGCGAGGCGGCGCGCCGTCAGCTCGAGAGTCTCTACGGTCTCGACAAGCCCCTGTATGTGCAATACTGGGACTGGCTCACGCGGATCGTGCAACTGGACTTCGGCCGTTCCATGTCGGCGGACAGCCGTCCCGTGCTGGACAAGATTCTGGAGCGTCTGCCCCTGACGGTGGGCATGAACGTGGTGTCGCTGCTGCTGACCCTGCTGATCGCCGTCCCCATCGGCGTGCTTTCGGCCTGTCGCCGCAATTCCCTGCTGGACAAGACGGTGACCGTTCTTGTCTTTCTGGGCTTTGCCATGCCGTCCTTCTGGCTGGCGCTGCTGCTGATGCTGTTTTTCGGCGTCGAGCTGCAATGGCTGCCGATTTCGGGACTGACGTCGATGGATTTTGCGCAGATGAGCTTCTGGGGCAAGGCGGCGGATCTGGCGTCGCATCTGGCCCTGCCCATTCTGGTGTATACTGTGGGCAGTCTGGCGGGCATGTCGCGCTATATGCGCGCCTGCATGCTGGAAGTGCTGCGGCAGGATTATATCCTGACGGCCCGGGCCAAGGGCCTGTCGTCGGCGGTCGTCATCTGGCGTCATGCCCTGCGCAATGCCCTTCTGCCCGTCATTACGCTTCTGGGCCTGTCCGTTCCCGGACTGATCGGCGGCAGCGTGATTCTTGAATCCATCTTTGCCCTGCCGGGGCTGGGACAGCTCTTTTATGCCGCCGTCATGGCGCGGGATTATACCATGATCATGGGCAATCTGGTGATCGGCGCGGTGCTGACGCTGGCGGGCAACATTCTGGCCGACGTGTGCTACGGGCTCGCCGATCCGCGCATTCGGGCCGCAGGGGAGGAACGCTGACATGTTGCCGCGTCGTCTGCGGCGGTTTCTGAGCCGTCAAACGCTGCTGGCCATTGGTCTGGCGCTGGTGCTGGTCATGTCTCTGGCCGCCGTGGCTGCGCCGCTGCTTGCCCCGTACGATCCCGACGCCTGCAACTCGCAGGCCATCTTTGCGCCGCCGTCGTCCGAGTTCTGGCTGGGGACGGATCGACTGGGGAGGGACGTCTTTTCCCGGCTGCTGTACGGCGGGCGCGTGTCCCTCTGGGTCGGCTTTGTGGCCGTGGGCATTTCGTCGGCAATCGGCGTGGCGCTGGGGCTGGTGAGCGGCTACTTCCGCGGCTGGGTGGATGAGTTCATCATGCGCGTGGTGGATGTGATGCTGTGCTTCCCCTCCTTTTTTCTCATCCTGTCCGTCATTGCCTTTCTGGAGCCCAGTCTTACCAATATCATGATCGTCATCGGCCTGACGTCGTGGATGGGCGTGGCGCGACTGGTGCGCGCCGAGACGCTGAGCCTGCGCGAACGGGAATTTGTGGATGCCGCGAGACTGGCGGGCTGTTCCACCGCGCGCATCCTCTGGCGGCACATTCTGCCCAACGCCCTTGCGCCGGTGCTCATTTCCGCCACGCTGGGCGTGGCCGGAGCCATTCTTGTGGAATCAAGCCTGAGCTTTCTCGGCATCGGGCTGCGGCCGCCCGCTTCAAGCTGGGGCAACATGCTTCAGGACGGCAAGGCCGCGCTGGAAATAGCCCCGTGGCTTTCCATCTATCCCGGCGTGGCCATCCTGCTGACCGTACTCGGCTATAACCTGCTTGGCGAAGGTTTGCGGGACTTGCTTGATCCCCGCCTGAAACAGTAATTGTCATGCTTGAATATCTGCATATCCGTAATCTGGCCCTTATCGAGGACATGGAGCTGGAGTTCGCGCCCGGCATGAACGTGCTGACCGGCGAAACCGGGGCGGGCAAAAGCTTTATTCTCAAGGCGCTGGGTTTTGTACTCGGCGATCGGCTGTCCGCGGACATGGTGCGGAGCGGCGCCGACAAGGCGCGCGTGGAGGCGCTTTTTTCGCTGGACGGCGAAGAATTCGTCATCCGGCGCGAACTGGTGGCCGAAAGCGGGCGCAGCCGTCTGTATGTCAACGACACGCTGCGATCCCGGGAGGCCGTCCGCGAGCTGCGATCCCAGCTGCTCATCCATACCAGTCAGCACGGGCAGCAGCAGTTGCTGCAGCCCGCCTTTCAGGCGCGCTTCATGGAAAGCGTCGTCCCCTGCCGCGATCTGCTGGAAGCCCGGGACGATATTTTGCGGCGGCTGCGCGCCGAGGACGAAGCCCTGAACGAACTCAAGGAAAAACGGGCCGATCTGGCCGACAAGCGGGATTTGCTGGAAATGCGCCAGCAGGAGATTGACCGCGTCGCCCCGGAAGAGGGCGAGGAGGAACGGCTGGAGGAGCAGCGGGCGCGTCTGCGGGAAACGGCGGGATTGCGCGACCTGTATGAAAAGGCGCAGGCCTTTTTGTACGGTTCGGAGGATATGGGACTTCTTGATGCCCTCGGGCAGTTCGAGACGCTGTTGCGGCGTATCGGGGCCGTGGAGGAGGACTTGACCGAAGAGGCCGACGCCGTGGCCGAAACGCGGCAGCGTCTTTCGCAGTTGCGCGCGCGGCTGCGCCGTCCGCCGGTGCAGGATGACGATATTGATGTGGACGCGCTGGAGGAACGCCTCTACGAGCTGGCCCAGCTCAAGCGCAAGCTGCACCGCAGCATGCCGGAAATTCTGGCCATGCGGGAGGAGATAGCCGAAAACCTTTCCTTTCTGGATGCCTGCGCGCTGGATATTTCCGCGGCAAAACGGCGTATCGCCGCGCTGGCGGAAGAATTGAAGGGCGTGGTGGAACGCATCGTGCCGCAGCGCCGGGAAGCCGCGCTGGCATTCACGGCGCGTCTGGAAAAGGAGCTGCGCGACCTCGGCTTTTCCGAGGAGGTGCGCGTCATTCCCGAATTCATGCCGCAGGAGCTGTGGCCCGGCGTGGCGGATGAGAAGGTGCGGCTCCTGTGGGCTCCCAATCCCGGGCAGCCGCCGCATCCGCTGGATCGTATTGCTTCGGGCGGCGAATTATCCCGTTTTCTGCTGGCGCTGATTGCCGTGCAGCCCCATGACGAAAGCGCCACCTGCATTTTTGACGAGGTGGATGCGGGCGTCGGCGGGCTGACGCTGAACAAGCTGGCCGCCAAGCTTGACGCCTTTTCGCAGAGGCGGCAGACGCTGCTGATTACGCACTGGCCGCAGCTGGCCGCCCGCGGACAGAAGCATTTTCATGTCTGCAAGGTTGTGCGCCAGGGGCAGACCTATACCTTGTGCGCGCCGCTGGATGCGGAGGGACGACGCGCCGAGCTCGCCCGCATGGAAGGCCGGGAAGGTTAGAGCAATTTCCGCGTGAAACGCTCGCGTTTCAAACCATACGGCCTGTCGTTTCGCGGAAAAAAAACGCG
>CAJMRA010000088.1 GCA_905215675.1 uncultured bacterium
TTTTCCGCGAAACGACAGGCCGTATGGTTTGAAACGCGAAGCATTTCAAACTGAAATTGCTCCAGGGGGGATACAGGCCATGCGGCAAGTCCTTTTCAAGGGTCATGTGTCGCCTGTATTTTCTATTTATTTGAAATAACTATGCCGCCTTGACAGCTGCGGGAGCATTTATTTATAATTTAAGGAATTTATGCAAATAATTTTACATGGTTGAGGAGGTCTCTATGGCTGTGCGCCTGGTCGATCATCCGCTGGTGCGGCACAAGCTCGGGCTTTTGCGCCGGGAGTCCACGGAAACAGGGGAATTTCGCGGCATTGCCGACGTGCCGGCCCGGACGACGCGGGCGACCGCATTTTCGGGACGAAGCAGCGTACGGAAATCCGCATGAACGCAACAACCGCCAATACCGATCCCTGTCGCTATGTCTTTCGTCCGCGGGAGGCCCTGCTCGGCGCGCAAATGCTCTTTGTGGCCTTCGGCGCGCTGGTGCTGGTGCCCCTGCTGACCGGTCTCGACAGCAATGTGGCCTTCTTTACCGCCGGAGTCGGCACCCTGATCTTTCAGGTGGTGACGCGCGGCAAGGTTCCCATCTTTCTGGCATCTTCCTTCGCCTTCATCGCGCCCATCATGTACGGCACAAAAACCTGGGGCGTACCGCTGACCATGGGGGCGCTCATCTTTTCCGGCCTGCTCTATGTGGCCCTGAGCACGCTCATTCGCTTTCGCGGCACAAACATCATCCTGCGTCTCCTGCCGCCCATCGTCACCGGCCCGGTGATCATGGTCATCGGCCTTGTGCTGGCGCCGGTGGCCGTAAAGATGGCGCTGGGCCTGTCCGGCGACGGTTCCCAGCAGCTCATGCCGCGCGCCACGGCCCTGACGCTTTCCATGTCGGCCCTGCTGACCACGGTGGCCGTTTCCCTGCTGGGACGCGGCCTGCTGCGGCTGGTTCCCATTCTCTGCGGCATCGGCGTGGGCCTGCTGGCGGCCGTGGGGCTGGGCGTGGGCAACTGGGAGGCCGTGCGTGCCGCGCCGTGGTTCGCCGTGCCCGGTTTCGTCATGCCGCGGTTCGCCTGGGAGCCGCTGCTCTTCATCATTCCCGTGACCGTGGCCCCGGCCATTGAGCATTTCGGCGACATTATCGCCATCAGCTCGGTGACGGGCAAGGATTTCCTGCGCGATCCCGGCATCAAGAACACCATGCTGGGCGACGGTCTGGCCACCATGGCCGCCTGCGCCCTGGGCGGGCCGCCCAATACCACCTATTCCGAAGTGACCGGCGCGGTGACGCTGACCCGGGCCTTCAATCCCGCCGTCATGACCTGGGCGGCCATCTGCTCCATTCTGCTTTCCTTTGTGGCCAAGGTGGGGGCCTTTTTGAGCTGCATCCCCTCGCCGGTCATGGGCGGCATCATGATCCTTCTGTTCGGAGCCATCATGGTGGTGGGCCTGAACACGCTGGTGCGGGCCGGGCATGATCTGCTCCAGCCGCGCAATATGGTGATTGTGGCGCTGATCATCATTTTCGGCGTGGGCGGCATGCAGTTCGATTTCGGCTCCTTCACCCTGGCGGGCATCGGCCTGGCCGCCGTGACGGGCGTCCTGCTCAATCTCGTGCTGCCGCGCGACAATCCGCGCGACTGATTGCCCGCCGCTTCCGCAAGCGCGGGACGCCCCGGCCTTCCGCCGTAAACAACAAAGGCCCGCTTTCGGCGGGCCTTTGTTCATGAGCGTTTCACCTTTGAAAAAGATGAAATACGAGGCGGCGGCACATAAAATGTGCCGTTCATCGTGACCGTCGACTTGCTCTGTTGTCTTTGCTTTTGAAATAAAATGAGCTATGCGTTGATGAAGTCGCAAATCAGCTGTTCAAACAATCAATAATAAAGGCCTGTGAGTCTTGGTAATCAATTTCAAAATCAAAATTTTCTACAATATCTTCCAGAGCTCTCCCATCATATTGAGTTACGCCACGGGAATTTCGTCCTGCCCAGTGCCTAATAATTCTTGTATATGACAGAAGCTGATGATTGAACATTGAGCAGAGTCGAGTTTGAATTCTTCTATCTTTATCAATAGCAACAATATAAACCAAGTACACGCTCTTTTCTTCAGAAAGGAATGAAAGCAATTTGTCAATGTTATAACCCTTCGGATTGCTGGATAAAAACAAAATTTTTGTTTTAATATCTGTTGCGGTAAAGTAATGCTCGAATCTTCGTTCATAGTCACCCAATTTATCGGCTGTGAAAATCTCGGGGAGAGGTAGTCCTGCACGCAGACAATTCATCAGAGTTGCTCTTAGATCATCTTCGGCAGTAATCAAATATTCGATAATTCGCCCACGCAAATTAACGTTATCAATAAAAGCTGCGATTGCAATTTCTGATTCTACTGCACTAACACGATTATTCAAATCATTGTTCAAAATATCGTATTCCTCGGAACGCAAAAAGGAAATGGCTCGATCAACGGATTTTCTGATACATTCAACCTGTGATTCGGTAGGTATAAACCTTTTTCCAGTAGGAGCAATATTATTCGTTGCTTCTACCAAACGGTCAAGGTTTTCCTCGAAGGTGTAGTTTTCATGGGAAGTATACAGAAACTCAAAATTATCAGGAATGTTTTCGACATCTTCAAACTCTCGCATAATGTCACTTCCGTTGAAACTGCCCTTGATATTATCTCGGCGCAATTCCTGCGAGGAATGACTAATCTTTCTAAGAAATGTGGTATTTGCCAACATCAAATAGTTGCGGGTCGGTGTTACTAAGCAAACAATGAACGGAATATTGTCATATCTATGGAGTGCGGATAATGCCAGAACGGTATTTCCAAAACTTCTGGATACTGATTTACAAAATCTGATTGCAAACCAATCGCAGTAATATACACTCCGTTCTTTTACAAGGCCAAATGCTTCCTGTACTTCATTCTGCAAATGGCTCTTATCCGTGTTCCCATCTTTGCTCGAAATAAATTCAACTAATTTCTCAATAATTCCCCTATTATACATTGATGCACCTCTCAAAATCAAACAAAGTTTTTTGGCTAGAGCGTTTCAACTTTGAAAAAGGTGAAACGCGAGGCGGCGGCACAGCGCCGCCCGGCCCAAAGTGAGCGGAAAAACCGCGTTTTTTCCGCGAAACGCCAGGCCGTATGGTTTGAAACGCATGGCGTTTCAAACTGAAAATGCTCTAATGTCCGCAGGAGGCGCAGTTGCCGCCGGCGCAACCGGCGCAGCCGCCCCCGGCGCCGCCGGAGGAGGGAACGGACATTTCGCCGTCGCTGCCGCCCGCGGCAAAGGCGCAGCGGGACATCAGCTTGTGCGTCGTACGCGCGCCGCAGTGCGGGCAGGCGGGCACGGCGTCGCCGAAGACCAGTTCTTCAAAATCCTTGTTGCAGGCATCGCAATGATATTCATAAATGGGCATGATGACTGTTCCTTGGGTTATTCTTTCTCCTGCGCTTCTTCCAGAAGCGCGGAGGTATTCTCGAAAAGATGATATTCCACCAGACGGGCGACGGTATCCGTCAGAAAGAAGAGCAGGGCTGCGAGAGGAAATAACGGCGTTTCCGCAGCGGCAGACGGGGCGCACGGCAGGCCGACGCTTTCCATGCCCATGCTGCGGGCCGCGCGCAACAGCGGCTCGGCGTCGCCTTCCCCGCCCTGATGCAGGACCAGAAGGGCGTCGCCGTCCATGCCGAGACTTTCCAGCCGTCGCGCGAGGCGAGGCATGTCGTCGCTGTCAAGGCGGACAGCCGGAAGGGCGGGACGCCGCAGCGCGTAACCGTCGGCAAGGGCGTCCGTTAGCTGCCGGGCCGCGCGACGCACGGCGGCGTCGCCGATCCCGCAGAGGAAGACCGTCCCCTGCCGGGCCAGCACGCGGGCAAGACGTAACGCCGCGTCGTGCAGCTGCGCGGCGTGTTCCGCAAACAGGGCGTCGCGCGCCTGAAGGCAGGCGGCGTGATGTCGCTCCATGACGGAGATGGCGGTATTCGACATGGTTGTTTCCCGAACATCTCCTTGTATGCCAAAGCGTATCTCCTGACAAGACGGGGAAAACGGCTTGCGGTCGCGGCGGGGATATCGTAAGTAAACGGCATGGAACAGCGCCAATCTCGCCATATATTGCTGGTATGCAAGGCTCATAATCGTCGGGCCGCCGTCCTTGAACGCGAAATGGCCGCCTGGCTGGAACAGCGCGGGCATCGTGCCAGCTGTCTGGTCGCGGGAGAGGACAGCCCGCTCTACGAGCTGCCGGACCTTGATTTCGCCGTTGTGCTCGGCGGCGACGGCACCATGCTCGGCGTGGCCCGGCGCGTGGCCCGGCGTCGCCTGCCGCTGCTGGGCATCAACTTCGGCCGGGTGGGGTATCTTGCCGACGTGCAGCCGGAAAACTGGCGGCAGGGGCTTACGGAATGCCTCGACGGCAGGGCCCCGGTTCGCTCGCATATGGCGTTGCACTGGGAGTTGCGCCGCAAGGGCGAAATTGTCAGCGAGGGCAGCGCCATCAACGACGTCGTCCTGAGCCGCGCGGCCCTGGCGCGTCTGGTGAGCATGGATATCTGCGTGGACAAGCGCCATATGTGTACGCTGCGCAGCGACGGCGTTCTCATTTCCACGCCGCTGGGCTCTTCGGGCTACAGCGTTTCCGCAGGAGGCCCCCTGCTGCATCCCTCGCTGGAGGCGCTGGTCTTCACGCCGATTTGTCCTTTCCTCAATACCATTCCGCCCATGGTTTTCCCCTGTGATCGCCATTTCCGTATGGAGCTCCTGCCCGGTACGACGGAAAGTTATCTGACGGTGGACGGACAGGAAGGGGAGCTGCTGGAGGTCGGCGACCTGCTGGATGTGACGGGCGATGTGGGCGCGGTGCGCTTTCTCGGGAGCGGCACGCCCTTCTTCGAGCGTCTGCGCACGCGCGGTTTCGTGACTCCGGTCGGTACCGGGGGAAAGATGTAGAGTTGCTCCGGGAGGCGTATGCGCGACGAGATCCCTCAGGGCATGCCCGTGCGCGTGGCTGATATCCGCCACGGCGTGGATGCCGTCTTTGATGCCTGGCTGTACGGCCTGCTGATCGACAACAATCTTGCCTATCGCATGAATCCGGACATCATCGCCAGTCCCGAGCAGCTGGATTTCATCGTGCAGCGGCGGCAGGAAGGGCAGATTTATCTGCCGTGTTCCGACGCCACCTTCGCCCTGCTGTGCGAAGGCGGCGCGGGTCTGCGCGCCCAGCAGGGACGCGTCTGGCGTGTGGTCATGCGGCTGGTGCGGGAGGTGACGCCGTCGCGGGAGATGCGGCGGCGGCTGATTGCCTTTTGCCGTAACCGGTTTCGCCATTATCTGCGTCTGGACACGCTGCTGCCCACGCGCCTCATGAAGCGGATGACCAATCTTGTCCTGGCGCAGGGGGAGTGGGGCGATCTCTGGCAGGATCGGCGGCGCGAGGCCAATGCGCAGCAGAACGCCCTGCTGGAAGATCCCGGAGTGCGGCGGCGTCTGGATGCCATGCCCGCCCGTCTGCCCTCCGACATGCCCTCGGCTCGCCGGGAAATGCGGTTGCGCGAACTGGCGCGCCTGCTGTGCCTGTCGGCCTTTTCCCGTTCCATCAACGAGCGGGGACTGCCGCCGGAAGATGAATTTTCCCGGATTCTTGAACAGGCGGAAGAGCGCGTTTTCGCTCTCCGGGACGCCATGCCTTCCGAGGCCGGCGAACGCGTCGTGCTGCTTGTTTGCGACGCCGACGGCGGCATTGTCTTTGACCTTGCGGCGACGCGCTGTCTGGTCAGCATGGGCTTCAAGGTCATTGTCGCGCTCAAGGAAGATTTCTATTTCTATGCGCCCACGCTGGACGACGTGGAGGATGATCCCGTGCTTGCCCGCTGGTGCAGGAAGGCCCATGTGGAGCGTAATCCCCGCCTGAGCAAGAACGATCTCCTGCGGCTGTTGCGCGAAAACGACGTGCTCTTCATCAGCGACGGCACGCGCGAGCGTCTGAATTTCTACCGTACTTCCATCACCTTTGCCCGGGCCTGGAAAGAGGCCGACATCGTGTTGAGCAAGGGCTGGCGCAATGCCGATATGCTGCTGGGGACCAGCCACGAGTTCACGCGGGACATTTTCTGTTTCTGGCATGACGAGACGGGGTTCCGGGCCTGTTTCCGTCCGCGCGCCGCGGAGGCGCACAAATTCAGCGCGCAGGATATTGCCGAACTGGCCGATGCCGTCATCGCCCGCATGCGGCAGGCCCATGCCGAAAACAAGACCGTCATGTTCTACAGCTGCATCATCGGCAGCATTCCCGGGCAGACGACAACGGCCGTGGCGCTGGTGAAGGCATTTCTCGAATCCCTGCGCGCTTCCATGGACAATGTCTTTATCGTCAATCCGACGGAATACTTCATCGAGGGCATGGACGGCGACGATCTCATGTTCATGTGGGAGCGCGTGCAGCGGAGCGGCTATATTGACATCTGGCGTTTCCAGACCGTAGACGACATCGAACGCAGTTTTGCGCTTCTGGGACGCAAGGTTCCGCCGGAGTGGCTCGGCAAGGACGCCACCTATTCCACCGGTTGCACCAAGGAAATGCGCATTGCGCAGGATGTGCAGCTTGCCAACAGGGAAATGCAGATTATCGGACCGGCGCCTTCCCTGTTCCGTCGGCGCAGCGAATATGGCGTCGGGAAGTATTTTGACGCTTCCATCGTCAGGAGCTAGCAGGGCGTTGTGCCTTTGAGAAAGGCGCAACGCAGGGCGGCGGGCCTCTCCATCCCTGAGAGCCCGGCAGGGAAGTTTCTTTCCTGTCGTCTTTTTCCGTCTGAGAATCTTGTTAAAGTATCGCTTGATGTTTTTGCAAGATGTAAAGTATCACTTGAAATATCGGCAAACCGGAGTACAGACAATGGCCGCTTATGAAGCCGTTATCGGTCTGGAAGTGCATGTGCAGCTTTCCACCGCTTCCAAACTGTTTTGTTCCTGCCCGACGAGTTTCGGGCAACCCGCCAACAGCAACGTGTGCGAAGTCTGCGCGGGCATGCCCGGGGCCCTGCCCGTCGTCAACCGGCAGGCCGTGCATTATGCCGCGCTGGTGGGGCTGGCCACCAACTGCGAAGTGCACCGGCGCTCCGTCTTTGCCCGCAAGAACTATTTCTATCCCGATCTTCCCGCGGGATACCAGATTTCCCAGTTTGACATGCCCATCTGCGAACATGGCCATCTTGATGTGACGGTGGACGGTCGGAGCAAGCGCATCGGCATTACCCGCATCCATATGGAAAATGACGCGGGCAAGAATATTCATGCCCAGGGCGAAAACATCAGTTATGTGGACCTGAACCGGGCCGGGACGCCGCTGGTGGAAATCGTGTCCGAACCCGACATGCGCTCGTCGCAGGAAGCTGTGGCCTACCTGAAGGCCCTGTACGGCATTGTGACCTATCTGGGCGTCTGCGACGGCAATATGGAAGAGGGCAGCTTCCGCTGCGACGCCAATGTGTCCATCCGTCCCGTGGGGGCTACCGCCTTCGGAACCCGTACCGAACTCAAGAATCTGAATTCGTTCCGCAACGTGCAGCGCGCCATCGAGTATGAAATAGCCCGTCAGCAGGACGCGCTGGCCGACGGTGAAGCCGTCGTGCAGGAAACGCGCCTCTATGACGCCGTAAAGAATGTGACCGTCTCCATGCGCGGCAAGGAAGAAGCTCACGACTACCGTTATTTCCCTGATCCGGATCAGCTGCCCGTGGAAATTTCCGCCGAGGAAATGGAACGCTGGCGGAGCGAGCTGCCCGAGCTGCCGCAGCATCGCATGGCCCGTTTTCTGGAGATGACGGGACTGCCCGAAGCCGAAGCCGAAGTTCTGGTGCAAAGCCGTGCGCTGGCCGACTTTTTTGAAAGCGCGGCCGCCGCATCCGATGCCAGAAAGGCCGCCAATTTCATACTCGGCCCTCTCATGCGGGAACTCAATGCCCGCGGCGGCGACTTCTCCCAGTGCGCCATGACGGCGGACGGACTTGCCGAGCTGGTGCGCCTCGTGGACAAGGGGGTCATCAGCGCCAAGATTGCCAACGATATTTTCCCCGACCTGTTCAGCACCGGCGCCATGCCGGAAAACTACGTCAAGGAACGCGGTCTGGTGCAGATTTCCGATTCCTCCGCCCTGGAAGCCGCCGTGGACAAGGTCCTTGCCGACAATCCCGCCGAAGTCGAAGCCTTCAAGGGCGGCAAGACGAAGCTTATGAGTTTCTTTGTCGGACAGATCATGCGCGCCACCAGAGGCAAGGCCAATCCCGCCATGGTCAATGAACTGCTGCAGAAAAAACTGTCGTAACCTTTTTCCGGGAGGGTTCCCGGGAAAGGTCCGGCACATTGAAAAAGCTCCGGGCCGCCGTCAGGCGGCCCGGAGCTTTTCCTGTATCCGCATCCGGGGCGCTGTTTCCCGGACACAATAGGGCAATTTCAGTTTGAAATGCTGCGCGTTTCAAACCATACGACCTGTCGTTTCGCGGAAAAAACGCGGTTTTTC
>CAJMRA010000089.1 GCA_905215675.1 uncultured bacterium
CCTTCTCCTGCGTGTTCCAGGGCATCATCCCCTACGGTGCGCAGATGCTGGTGGGATGAACATCCGCAGGCGGAGGTCTCTCGTCCCGGCCTGCCGGAGACGGCCCCGCTTTTTCCGCATGAAAATGGAATCGGGACGGCATCTTTGCTTGACGGCCGGAGTTTTGGCGGGTATAGACATCCGATCGGGAAGTAACGGCATCGGGCCGTCAACCCCGCAAACGATTTTTTGTAGGAGCTTTCGATGATGACAGATCCTATTGCGGATATGCTCACGCGCATCCGCAACGCACATTTGGCCCTCCACAAGGAAGTGAATGTGCCGCGCTCGAAGATGAAAGAAGCGCTTGCCTCCATCCTCAAGCAGGAAGGTTACGTCGAAGACGTGGCCGTGGCTGACCGCGACATCACCATCACTCTCAAGTATCAGAAGGGCAAGGCCGCCATTTCCGGCCTGAAGCGCGTCAGCACGCCCGGCCGCCGTGTGTACGTGGGCGCTCATCAGATCCCCCGCGTGCAGAACGGCCTCGGCATTTGCATTTTGTCCACGTCCAGCGGCGTGCTGGACGGCATGACCGCCCATGAAAAGAAGGTGGGCGGCGAACTTCTGTGCGAAATCTGGTAGGGGTGCGATCATGTCTCGAATCGGCAAATTGCCTGTTGCCGTGCCCAATGGCGTCGAAGTCAAGATCGGCACGGATTTCGTGGAAGTGAAAGGCCCCAAGGGCAGCCTCAAGACGCCCGTGTGCCCGCTCATTCAGTATGAGCAGGCCGACGGCCATGTGACGCTGACCCGCAAGGAAGAAAGCCGCCAGAGCCGTTCGCAGCACGGCCTGCGCCGCACCCTGCTCGCCAACTGCATCGAAGGCGTGACCAAGGGCTTTTCCAAGCAGCTGGAAGTTATCGGCGTCGGTTATCGCGTTGCCGTGAAGGGCAATCTCATCGAGCTGTCCGTGGGCTATTCCCATCCCGTGCTCGTGGAACTGCCCGACGGCATCAAGGCCAGCGTTGAAGGTCAGGTGCTGACCCTGAGCGGTATCGACAAGGAACTGGTGGGCGAAATGGCCGCCAAGATTCGCCGCATCCGCAAGCCCGAACCCTACAAGGGCAAGGGCATCAAATATGTGACCGAGATTATCCGCCGCAAGGTGGGCAAGTCCGGCGGCAAGAAGTAGGTGGTCGCGTCATGAAAGTTACCAAGAATGAATCCCGGTTGCGCCGCAAGGTGCGCATTCGCAAGAAGGTGAGCGGCACGGCCGAACGCCCCCGTCTGGTGGTTTTCCGCTCCAATGCCCATATCTACGCCCAGATCATCAACGATCTGGAAGGCGTGACGCTGGTCTCCGCTTCCACTCTGGCGCTTTCCAAGACCGAGCCCGGCCTGCATTGCAACAAGAGCGGCGCCGAGAGCGTGGGCAAGGAAATTGCCCGTCTGGCTAAGGAAAAGAACATCACCCGCGTGGTCTTCGACCGTAACGGGTACATCTATCACGGTCGCGTGAAAGCCGTTGCCGACGGCGCCCGCGAAGGCGGCCTGGAGTTCTAATATGCGTCAGGAAAGCACCAATACCGAAACTCAGACCAACGAACTGGGCGAAATCGAAAAGGTGGTCGCCCTGAACCGCGTGGCCAAGGTGGTCAAGGGCGGTCGTCGTTTCAGCTTCAGCGCGCTTGTCGTCGTGGGCGACGGCAAGGGCGGCGTGGGCTTCGGCCTCGGCAAGGCTCAGGAAGTGCCTGAAGCCCTGCGCAAGGCGACCGAACGCGCCCGCAAGAGCCGCGTGCGCATTCCCCTGGTGGACGGCACGCTGCCTTACGAAGTGCTGGGCCGCTTCGGCGCCGGCCGCGTGATGCTCAAGCCCGCCTCCGAAGGTACCGGCATCATCGCCGGCGGCGCCGTGCGCGCCGTCATGGAAGCCGTGGGCGTGCGCGACGTGCTTGCCAAGGCCATCGGCACCAACAATCCCCACAACGTGCTGCGCGCCACCATGCAGGGCCTCGTGTCCCTGCGCAGCGCCGAAGAAGTCTCCGATCTGCGCGGCAAAACGCTGGAAGCTCCGAGGAAGTAAGTCATGGCTGAAATTCGCGTAAAACTCATGCGTTCGCGCATCGGCACCACGCCCGCTCAGCGCCGCCTGCTTGATTCCCTGGGCCTGAAGCGCCGCGAAATGGTGAAGACGTTCAAGGACACCCCCGCCATCCGGGGCATCATCGCCAAGGTTTCGCACCTCGTGGCCGTCGTCGACTAATCGCGAGAGGAGTATAGATAATGCAACTGCACAATCTTTTCCCCTTCCCGGAAGAACGCAAGACCCGCCGTCGCGTGGGTCGCGGTTCCGGTTCCGGCCTGGGCTGCACCGCCGGCAAGGGTCATAAAGGCCAGAACGCCCGCGCGGGCGGCGGCGTCCGTCCCGGTTTCGAGGGCGGCCAGATGCCCCTGCAGCGTCGCTTGCCCAAGCACGGTTTCAAGAACTTCCTGTTCAAGGTGACCTATCAGGCGATCAATCTCGATTCCCTGCTGGCCGCTTTTGAAGGCAAGACCGAAATCACGCTTGACGACATCTACGCCCGCGGCCTGGCCCGCATGGGCGCGCCCGTCAAGGTGCTTTCGCGCGGCGAAGTGAAGAGCGCCGTGAAGGTCGAGGCGCACAAGTTCAGCGCCGCCGCTGCGGAAAAGATCCGCAACGCGGGCGGCGAAGTGTCCGAATTGGAAGCCGTTCCTGCGGCCGAGTAACCGTGATGCCGCCGTCGGCAAAGCCCTGCGGGGCGTTGCCGACGGCGGTTTGCCGGACAAAAGCAACGAGTAGTTCATGGCAACACCTGTCAACAATCTGGCCGGACAGGCCTCGCTGGTCAAACGCTTGGGCTGGACCTTCCTGCTTCTGTGCTGCTACCGCATCGGCGTGCATATTCCGGTGCCCGGTGTGAACACGGAAGCGCTGAAGGCCTTTTTCGACAACATGTCCAACACCCTGCTGGGCATGTTCGATCTGTTTTCCGGCGGCGGCCTTTCCAATGTGTCCGTGTTTGCGCTCGGCGTCATGCCCTACATTTCCGCGTCCATCATCATGCAGCTTCTGCAGGTGGTGCTGCCGGATGTGAAACGCATGGCCAAGGAAGAAGGCCAGGCCGGGCGGCGCAAGATAACGCAGTATACGCGCTATCTGACGGTGCTGATTACCCTTGTGCAGGGATTCGGCATCGCCGTGGGTCTGGAGTCCATGCTCAGCCCGAGCGGCGCGGCCGTGGTGTTGCATCCCGGGTGGGAATTCCGCTTCATGACGATGATCACGTTCACTGCGGGCGCGGTACTCGTCATGTGGCTGGGCGAGCAGATTACCGAGCGCGGTATCGGCAACGGCATTTCGCTGATCATTTTCTGCGGCATTGTCGTGGGCATTCCGCGCAGCGTGATGCAGTCCATCGCGCTGCTCAGGACCGGCGCCATGGAACCCGTGGTGGCCGGAGCCGTCGTGCTGCTCATGGCGGTGGTGCTGTGCGCCATCGTCTTTGTGGAAAGCGCGCAGCGCCGTATCCCGATCAGCTACGCCAAGCGCCAGATCGGCCGCAAGATGATGGGCGGGCAGAATACGCATCTGCCCCTGCGTCTCAATACGGCCGGCGTCATCCCGCCCATTTTCGCCTCGTCCCTGCTGCTGTTCCCGGCGACCATCGGCCAGTTTTCGTCCAACGAGTACGTGAAGCTCGTGGCCGATTTCTTTTCGCCGCACGGCATCATGTATAACGTGATTTACGTGGCCCTGATTGTGTTCTTCTGCTACTTCTATACGGCCATCATCTTTGACCCCAAGGACATGGCCGAGAACCTGAAGAAGAACGGCGGCTTCATCCCGGGCATCCGGCCCGGCGAACGGACGCAGGAGTATATCGACGGCGTGCTGTCGCGCCTGACCCTTTCGGGCGCGGTGTACATTTCGCTGGTTTCCCTGCTGCCCATGCTGCTGATCGCCAAGTTCAACGTGCCGTTCTATTTCGGCGGCACGAGCCTGCTGATCCTTGTCGGGGTCGCCATCGACTTCCGTAACCAGATCGAATCGCACATGATTTCCAGTCAGTACGAGGGCCTGATGAACAAGGCCCGCAAGACCGGACGCATGTAGCGAGGAGAAGTGATCATGAAGAAATACCACGGCGCATTCATCAAGAACGACCGGGAAATCGCGTGCCTGCGCGAAGCCAACCGGATGGTGGCCAATATTCTGGACGCCATCGGCGACGTGGTCGCGCCGGGTCTCACGACCCAGCGTTTCGAGGAAATCGCGCGCGACATGTGCGCGACCTACAATGTGAAACCGGCCTTTCTGGGCTATTGCGGCTATCCCTATGCCACCTGCTGCTCGGTCAACGAGCAGGTTGTGCACGGTTTTCCCTCTTCGCGGCTGCTTCAGGAGGGGGATATCGTGAGCGTGGACATGGGCGTCGTGTTCGAGGGCTTCGTGGGCGATGCGGCCCGCACCTTTCCCGTGGGCGAGGTGAGCGAGGAAGCCCGTCGGCTGATGCAGGTGACGGAGGAAAGTCTCTACATCGGTATCGACAAGGCGCGGGCGGGCAATGATGTCTATGACATCGGCGCGGCCGTGCAGGAATACGTGGAAGCCGCCGGTTTCAATGTGGTGCGCCGGTTCGTGGGCCACGGCGTGGGCTCGCGGATGCATGAAAAGCCGGAAGTGCCCAACTTCAAGCCCGCCATGCGCGGACTGACCCTGCAGAACGGCATGGTCATCGCCATCGAACCCATGGTGACTGCCGGGACGTATGAAGTGGACATCCTGCCGGACAAATGGACCGCCGTGACGCGGGACGGCAAGTGGGCCGCCCATTTCGAGCACAGCGTGGCCATTACGCATGACGGCCCCAGAATCCTGAGCATTTCGGATCGGGGTCTGAACCGGCACACGGTGTAAAAAAGAACGGCGGCACACGGCCGCCTGTTGACAGACGATTCAAAGATGGATATGGGTTTCTGTTCCCGCTCGCTATGCCGGGGGGAACAGCCGTCAAAACCGGGTGACGTTGTCCGGCCGGGCGACGGCAAACCGGTTACGGCAGGGAAGCGCCTGCCGCCCATACATGGAGACGCGATATGAAAGTCAGACCTTCCGTCAAAAAGATATGCCCCAAGTGCAAGGTGATCCGGCGCAAGGGCGTGCTTCGTGTGATTTGCGAAAACCCCCGGCACAAGCAACGCCAGGGCTAACTGGTCAGGAGACGAACTGTGGCGAGAATAGCTGGTGTTGATTTGCCCCGCGGCAAACGGGTGGACATTGCGCTCACCTATATTTACGGTATCGGCCGGACCACGGCCCTCAAGATCCTGGACACCACCGGTGTGAACTGGGAACGCAACATTGATGATCTCTCCGCCGACGAAGTGAACGAGATCCGCAAGGAACTCGAAAGCAACTACAAGGTGGAAGGCGATCTGCGCCGTGAAATTTCCGGCAGCATCAAGCGTCTGATGGATATCGGCTGCTATCGCGGTCTGCGCCATCGTCGCGGCCTGCCCGCTCGCGGTCAGCGTACCCATACCAATGCGCGCACCCGCAAGGGTCCCCGTCGCGGCACTGTGGGCAAGAAGAAGTAAGCTTTTTCCCCGTTGAGAGACGGAAAGAGGGATCATCATGGCCAGAGCCAAGAAAGTTGCCAAGAAAAAAGAAAAGAAGAACGTGCCTGTGGGCATCGCCCATATTCAGGCTTCGTTCAATAATACCATCATCACCTTTACCGACACGCGCGGCAACGCCGTCAGCTGGGCCTCTTCCGGCCAGAGCGGCTTCAAGGGTTCGCGCAAGTCTACGCCTTTTGCCGCGCAGGTGGCTGCCGAAACGGCGGCCCGCAAGGCGCAGGATAACGGTATGCGTACCGTGGGCGTCTATGTGAAGGGTCCCGGTTCCGGTCGCGAAGCCGCCATGCGCGCCATCGCCGCCATCGGTTTCCGTGTCGCGTTCATCCGCGACGTCACGCCCATTCCGCATAACGGCTGCCGCCCGCCCAAGCGCCGCCGCGTCTAACGCAAGAGGTTTATTGACATGGCCAAATATACTGATGCCAAATGCCGCATTTGCCGTCGCGAAGGCTGCAAGCTCTTCCTGAAGGGCGACCGCTGCTTCAGCGAAAAATGCGCTCAGGAACGTCGCCCCTACGCCCCCGGTCAGCACGGCCGCGCGCGCAAGAAAGTCAGCGAATATGCGGTGCAGCTGCGTGAAAAGCAGAAGACCCGCCGCACCTACGGCATTCTCGAACGCCAGTTCCGCGGCTACTTCGAGAAGGCCGAAATGCAGAAGGGCGTCACCGGTACCAACCTGCTGGTGATCCTTGAGCGCCGTCTCGACAACGTGGTGTACCGCCTGGGCTTTGCCAACTCGCGCAATCAGGCCCGTCAGCTGGTGCGTCACGGCATTTTCACCCTGAACGGACACAAGGTGACCATTCCTTCCCTGCAGGTGAAGGTGGGCGACACCATCGAAGTGCCCGAAAAGAACCGCAAGATCCCTGTGCTCGCCGAAGCGCAGGAAGTGATCGCCCGTCGCGGCTGCCCCGGTTGGCTCGAGTCCGACGGCGCCGCTTTCAAGGGTACGGTCAAGGCGTTGCCGCAGCGCGACGATATTCAGTTCCCGGTCAATGAACAGCTGATCGTCGAACTTTACTCCAAATAAGCGGGGTGACCATGCTTATCAAACAAGGCGAACGCCTTATCAACGCGCGGAACTGGTCCGAGCTCGTGAAGCCCGATCAGATCTCCCGCGAGGAAGAAACGGCCAGCAGCACGCACGGCAAGTTCGTGTGCGAGCCGTTGGAGCGGGGTTATGGCACCACGATCGGCAACGCCCTTCGTCGCGTGCTTTTGTCCTCCCTGCAAGGGGCGGCCTTTGTGTCGGTGAAGATCACCGGCGTGCAGCATGAGTTCACCACCATTCACGGCGTGCTTGAAGATGTGACGGATGTCATTCTGAACATCAAGCAGGTGCGTCTTGCCATGGATACGGACGAGCCCCAGCGGCTTGTTCTCCGCGCCGATGCCAAGGGTCCCGTGACCGCGGCCCAGATTCAGGGCAACCAGCACGTCGTCGTGCTGAATCCCGAACAGTACATAGCCACCCTTACCGAGGACATCACCCTGGAGATGGAGTTCGAGGTTCGCATGGGCAAGGGCTATGTGCCTGCCGATATGCATGAGGGCCTTGCTGACGAAATCGGAGTCATCAAGCTGGACTCCAGCTTTTCGCCGGTGCGAAAAGTCGCCTACGCCGTCGAACAGGCGCGCGTGGGCCAAATGACCAACTACGACCGCCTGATCCTCGAAGTCTGGACGGACGGTTCGGTGTCGCCCGAAGATGCCATCGCTTACAGCGCCAAGATCATCAAGGACCAGATCTCCGTGTTCATCAACTTCGATGAGCGCGTGTCCGGCGAGATGCGTCTCGGCAGCAGCGACAGCGGCGAGAT
This sequence comes from uncultured bacterium, assembly GCA_905215675.1. Taxonomy (GTDB): domain Bacteria; phylum Desulfobacterota; class Desulfovibrionia; order Desulfovibrionales; family Desulfovibrionaceae; genus Desulfovibrio. The sequence continues at coordinate 7,464 of CAJMRA010000089.1, forward strand.
CAACGAGCATCTGTTCAAGAGCATCGACGATCTCGAATTGTCCGTACGCGCCACCAACTGCTTGCGCAGCGCCAATATCGCCACTGTGGGCGAGCTGGTGCAGCGGTCCGAAAACGACATGCTGAAGACCAAGAACTTCGGCCGCAAGTCCCTTGACGAAATCAAGGGCGTGCTGCTCGACATGGGCCTTGATTTCGGCATGAAGGTGGACGGCTTCGAGAAGAAATATCAGGAATGGAAAAGGAAGCAGCAAAATGAGGCATAGCAATTCCGGCAGAAAACTCTCGCGCACGCCTTCGCATCGCAAGGCCCTGTTGCACAATCTTGCCAAGGCTCTGCTGCAGCACGGGCGCATTCGCACCACCGAAATGAAGGCCAAGGAATTGCGCGGCGTTGTGGAGCCCTTGATCTCCCTGGCCAAGCGCAATGATTTGCATGCCCGTCGTCAGGCCTACCGCGTGCTCTGTGATCACGCGCTGGTGAAGCGCCTGTTCGACGAGATCGGCCCCCTGTTCGGCGGCGTGCCGGGCGGTTACACCCGCATCATGAAGCTCGCCATGCCCCGCAAGGGCGACAATGCGCCTATGGCGATTATTGAACTCACGCATCAGCCCGAAGCCAAGGCTCCCGCAGCCGCGGCTCCGACGGAAGCTGCCGCCGAAAAGGCGGAATAGCCTTTTCAGATTGAACGCAAAAGGGGCCTCAGGGCCCCTTTTGCCGTCTCGGGGGGAAAGGGTTTTCCGGGCAGGAGAGACGCATGCCTTGCGCGCATGCGGGGCTCATGCCCGCGAAGGCTCGTTCCCCCTTCGTTTTTTGGGGCGCTCCGGCGGCCCGGGGCGCGCCGGGCGCGTGTGTTTCGCCCGCGTCCCGTGAATTTTTATTTGCGTTACCCTGTGACGGACGTTTACAAAAGAGCGGGCGCGTAACCGCGTCCCGGCCGCTTTAGAGCAATTTCAGTTTGAAACGCTGCGCGTTCCAAACCATACGGCCTGTCGTTTCGCGGAAAAAACGCGGTTTTTCCGCTCACTTTT
>CAJMRA010000090.1 GCA_905215675.1 uncultured bacterium
GTTCCCCTCCCCCTGAATCTCAACCCATTTCAAAGATAAAACGCTTTAGATGGTGATCAGTTCGTAGTCCATGGAACCCATGCCGAGGCTCTGGGCGTGTTCCAGCTGGCTGCGCCAGTGGGTGGTGGGATGGATGTCGGTAAAGTGGTCGTTATGCGTGTGTTCGCACTGGGCCAGGGCGCTGTTGGGGATCATGGGCGCGGCGTTGACGGCGTCGATGCAGGCATGGTCGAGCGCAACGGGATCGAAGCTGGCGAAAATGCCCAGATCGGGCACGACGGCGGCGTCGTTTTCGCCGTGGCAGTCACAGCAGGGGGACACCTGATTCACCACGCTGATATGGAAATGAGGACGTCCGGCCAGAACCGCCTGGGCGTATTCGGCCATGCGTTCATTGAGGATGGTGCTTTCCGCATCCACGGCATTGCTGATGGCGTCGAAGTTGCAGGTGCCGATGCAGCGGCCGCAGCCCACGCACTTGTCATGATCGATGCTCGCCTTGTGATTTTCGCCGAAGCTGATGGCGCTCTGGGCGCAGTAGTGCGAACAGGTCTTGCAGCCGCGGCATTTTTCCTGATCCACCGTCGGCTTGCCGCAGCTGTGCATGGCCATCTTGCCCGCGCGGCTGCCGCAGCCCATGCCGATGTTCTTGATGGCTCCGCCGAAGCCGGTCATTTCATGGCCCTTGAAGTGAGTGAGGGAAATGAAAATGTCGGCGTCCATGACGGCGCGGCCGATCTTGGCGGAGGTGAAGTGCTTGCCGCCGGTGACGGGCACTTCGACGTCGTCCGTGCCCTTGAGGCCGTCGGCAATGATGATCTGACAGCCGGTGGACAGGGGCGAATAGCCGTTTTCCTGCGCGGCGGTCATGTGTTCCAGCGCGTGCTTGCGGCGACCCACATAGAGCGTGTTGCAGTCGGTAAGGAAGGGCAGGCCGCCCTTTTCCTTCACCAGATCGGCGACGGTCTTGGCAAAATTGGGGCGCAGGAAGGACAGGTTGCCCGGTTCGCCGAAGTGCAGCTTGATGGCGACGAATTTGCTTTCCATGTCGATGGCATCGATACCGGCCTTGTGCATCAGCTTGGTCAGCTTTTGCAGCAGGCTGGTACCCACGGGACAACGCATGTCGGTGAAGTAGACTTTGGATGCGCTCATGGCAGCTTCCTTTATGGCCGCAATGCGGCGTTGGATGTGAACGGGGCGGCTAGCCGCGCCCCATGAAACGCTTGCCGAGTGAAAAGGCCCGGCCGACGGGCTCGCCTATGCAGTGATAGCGCTTCTGTCCGCCGTCATAAAGCAGGGGATCGATCTTCTGGATATCCGGCGCGCCTTCCTCCAGACATACTTCCAGCAGACTGACATTGAGAATTTCGCCGATGAACTGGGTATGACTGCCCAGTTCGAGGGTATGGCGCAGGCTGCATTCCAGAATAAGGGGGCACTGGAGCACGCAGGGCGCGTCCACGCGGGATGAGCGCTCCGCCGTCAGTCCCAGTTCCCTGAACTTGTCGTTGTTTTTCCCGCAGGCCATGCCCGCGAAATCGACTTTTCCGGCCAGCGCCACGGACGGAACATTGACCGTAAAGGCCTTGCGGGCAAGGATGGCCTCATGACTGTAGCGGCCCGGACGGATGGAGACGGCAATGCAGGGCGGCTCGGAACAGCACAGGCCGCCCCAGGCCACTGTCATGATATTGGCCCTGCCGTCGTTGTCATAGGTGCCCACCAGAAAGGCGGGCAGGGGATAGACGAGAGGCGTCGGGCCAAGGTCGATGCGCTTCATGCGAACCTCCGAAAATGACGTGACGGCGTTGCAACACGCCGCCGGGCCATTTCGCCTATCAGGCAATGACGCTCCTGTAAAGACAGGCCCCCCTGTTTTCCCGCGCGTGCCGCGCGCCCCTTCGCCGTTGAGGTAGAACGGAAACTGGATCGCCTGTTTTCCCGCGCGTGCCGCGCGCCCGGAACATTTTCAGTGTGCAACGCGTTGCGTTGCAAACCATGCGGCCTTTTTCAAGGACAAAGCGCGCTGGAGCGTTTCACCTTTGAAAAAGGTGAAACGCGAGGCGGCGGCACAGCGCCGCCCGGCCCGAAGCGAGCCGGAAAAACCGCGCTTTTTCCGCGAAACGACAGGCCGTATGGCTTAAACGCGCAGCGTTTCAAACTGAAATTGCTCTAGGCCTGTTTTCCCAGCCGGCAGGCTTCGTTCAGGATATCGGCGTGCCGACGGATATCGCCGGGGTCCGTGACGCCCACGCCGCGAACAACGCCTTTCAAGGCGCATTTGTCGAAGCAGCGTATCCAGCCTTCAAGACCGTTGACGACGCCGTCCACGGCGGCGGCATCGTTTTCCGCGGCGCAGGCAAGCAGGTAGATGTCGCGGAACGCATAGTCCGACGCGTACAGGGGATTGCTGCGATCCAGCAGGGTTTTCATCTGTCCCGACATGGCAAAATAGTAGACGGGCGTCGCAAAGGCGATGACGTCGGCGACCTTCATGCGCGCGACAATGTCGGCGGCGTCGTCCTGCATGACGCAACGGTGCGTCCTGACGCAGCTCAGGCAGCCGCGACAGAACGCAATGTTCCTGTCGTGCAGCGAGACGAGTTCCGTCCGGTGCCCGGCGTCCGCCGCCCCCCTGGCGAATTCTTCGGCAAGCAGCGCGGAATTGCCGTTTTTGCGCGGGCTTGTGGAAATGACAAGAATGCGTTTGCCCATGGCCGGTTCCTCCTTGCCGCCGTTGCGGCGGCCCTGCAAGAATAGGGCGGCGGCGCGTGGATGAGAAGCGACGAAACGCGCCGATTCTTGCCTGATTCTGCCGGAGGAGCCTTCCGGCTTGCGGCGGACGCAGGGCGCTTTCGCGTCATGCGTCCTGATCCCGGCCCCGCCGGGCGGCAAAGCGGGCATAGGCGCGGGCGACCGGGGAGGCCGGGTCCATGCCGCCCAGATAGCGGCCGTCCGCGGCGGAGCGGGGGATCGGCGGACAGACTTCCTCGAAGGCGGCGGCGCGCCGCAGGGGCCCGTCCAGCTCGGCCTTGCCGAGGATGAGCGAGACTTTCACCGTCCGAAAAAAGGGCTTTTCCATGAAGGCGTTGACGCGCTCCAGAATTTCGTCGCCCTGCATGTGCAGTTCCTGGAGGCTCATGGCGTCGTCGGCCCCTATCAGCAGGATGTCGTCCCGGTGTCCCAGCGGACGGGCCAGCGGGGCCAGCTCCGCCCCCATGACCGTTTCCCAGTGCCGCCACAGCAGGGAAAGCCGGGCCTGATCCGGCGAGCTGCCCAGACCGCGCAGCACGCCGTCCAGAACGCGATCCGCCGTGAGCGGGCCCGTTTTGCGGCGCTGCTCCCGTTCTTCCGCCGTCATTTCCCGCCTGCCGCGCCGGGCCTCCCGGGGCCGGGCGTCCAGAGGTTGCGGGACGGGCGGCTGCGGGCGCGTCCGCACCAGCGGTTCGGGCCGGGAGGCGTCCGGCGCGGACGTCCCCGTTTTGGAGACGCGGCGGCCGCCTCCGCGGACCTGGGGGCGCTCGCGCGCCTCCGCATGGCGCAGCAGAAGATCCATGGCGCGTTCGCGGGCGCCGACGGCCGGGTGACGTTCCGATTTGCTCATGGGGAAGGCTCCTTTGCGGCGGGCGCAAGGAAATGCTTGACTATATCAGGATAAGCTAATATTTACATCAAGCAAATTTGATACATTCAACGAATCCGCAGGCGTCGCCATGGTCCTTTCCTATTTCAAAGCGCTTTCCGATGAAACGCGACTGCGTCTTGTGCATATCTTGTTGCATTACGAGCTGTCGGTCAACGAGCTTGTGCGCATCCTGAATATGGGCCAGTCGCGGATATCCCGGCATCTGAAGATACTGTCGGAAGCGGGGCTGCTCACGTCGCGGCGGGACGGGCTCTGGGTGTTCTACTGCGCGGCGCCCTCGGGAGAGGCAAGGGAATTTCTGCGGGCCGTGCTTCCGTTCATTCAGGCCGACTCCGTCATGAGCGCGGACTTGCGCACGGCGGCGCATACCGTCGAGGAGCGGGCGCGCAGCACGCGGCAGTTCTTCAACGCCATTGCGGAAGACTGGGACGAGCTGAACCGCGAAGTGCTGGGCGGATTCGATCTGCCCGCGGCCGTGTGCGCGGCCGTGCCGCAGGCGTGCGGGGTCGCCGTGGATCTCGGCTGCGGCACCGGCGCGGTTCTGGAACGCCTTCTGCCGCGCGCCCGGACGCTTATCGGCGTGGACGGTTCCGCCCGGATGCTGGACATGTGCCGTCGCCGCTTCGCGCCCGCCGATCTGGCCAACGAGAACCGCCTTTCCCTGCGTATCGGCGAACTGGATCACCTGCCGCTGCGGGATCAGGAGGCGGATTTCGTCTGTATCAATCTTGTGTTGCACCATCTTTCCGATCCCGTGGAGGTCCTGCGCGAGGTGCGCCGCATTCTGGCGCCCGGCGGACGTCTTTTCGTGGCGGATTTCCTTCGTCATGACGACGAGGCCATGCGCAGCCGCTACGGCGACCGCTGGCTCGGTTTTGATGAAGAACAGCTGATCGGCGGCTTGCGACGCGCCGGTTTCAGCCTTTTATCCTGTACTCGTCAACCTGTGGGGCGCGGCCTGTCGTTGCTGCTGCTGATTTCCGGCTGCGCCGGGGAAGCGCCCACACTTGCCCAAGGAGATTTGCAATGACTCAGGCCCTTGATCTTTCGCTGGACCACAAGGTCGCGGATATGTCTCTTGCCGAATTCGGCAGGAAGGAAATGCAGCTTTCCGAGCGTGAAATGCCCGGTCTGATGGAGTGCATCAAGAAATACGGCCCGCAAAAGCCCCTGAAGGGGCTGCGCGTGACCGGCTCCCTGCACATGACCATTCAGACGGCCATGCTGATCAGGACGCTGTACGAACTGGGCGCGGATATCCGCTGGGCTTCCTGCAACATTTTCTCCACGCAGGATCATGCCGCCGCCGCCATCGTCGATCAGGGCATGGCCAAGGTGTTCGCCTGGAAGGGCGAAAGCCTGGAAGAATACTGGTGGTGCACGGAAATGGCCCTGACCTGGCCCGACGGCAAGGGCCCGGACCTGATTGTTGACGACGGCGGCGACGCCACCCTGCTGATCCACAAGGGCGTGGAAGCGGAAAACGATCCTTCCATTCTGGAAAAGACGTACGACAACAAGGAATTCCAGTGCGTCATTGACCGTCTGGCCCTGCGCTACAAGGAAAATCCGCATCACTGGCACGACGTGGCCGCGCATGTGAAGGGCGTGTCCGAAGAAACCACCACCGGCGTGCATCGGCTGTACCAGCTGGAAAAGGAAGGCAAGCTGCTCTTCCCGGCCATCAACGTCAACGATTCCGTGACCAAGTCCAAGTTCGACAACCTGTACGGCTGCCGCGAATCCCTGGCCGACGGCATCAAGCGCGCGACCGACATCATGGTGGCGGGCAAGGTGGTCGTGGTGATCGGATACGGCGACGTGGGCAAGGGCTGCGCCCAGTCCATGCGCGGTTTCGGCGCGCGCGTGCTGGTGACGGAAATCGACCCCATCTGCGCCCTTCAGGCCGCCATGGAAGGCTTTGAAGTCACGACCGTGGAAGACGCCCTCCCCTACGGCGACATTTACGTCACCTGCACCGGCAACTATCACGTCATCACAGGCGCGCATATGGAAGGCATGAAGGACGAAGCCATTGTCTGCAATATCGGTCACTTCGATAATGAAATCGAAATGACCTACCTGGAGCGCACGCCCGGCGTCACCCGCCTGAACATCAAGCCGCAGGTGGACAAGTGGACGCTCAAGTCCGGCCGCAGCATCATCGTGCTGGCCGAAGGGCGTCTGGTGAACCTCGGCTGCGCCACCGGCCATGCGAGCTTCGTCATGTCCAACAGCTTCACGAACCAGACCCTTGCCCAGATCAAGCTGGCTTCCGAAAAGCTGGAAACCCGCGTCTACACCCTGCCCAAGGAACTGGATGAGGAAGTGGCCCGCCTGCATCTGGGCCGCCTCGGCGCAAAGCTGACCCGCCTCACGCAGGAACAGGCCGACTACATCGGCGTGAGCGTGGACGGCCCCTACAAGAGCGCCATGTATCGCTACTAGAGCGTGTTCACTAAATCGTTCTTCTGGGGGGAAGGAAACCCCCTTGGCTAGCGCACAAGGGCCCAGCCTTTCCACACAGGAAAGGCGTTCCCGTAATTCTTCCCCCCAGGCCCCCCATCCTTCCCCCAACGCGCTTTTTCAAAGGGGACACAGGACAGGCGGCAAGTCCTTTTCAAAGGTTATGCGTCGCCTGCATTAGTCTCGGGACGCATTACGCTTTGTCCTGAGGGGGAAGGAACCCCGCGCGTCCGCGCGAAAGGGGTTCCCTCCCCCGGCTTTTCCCCGTCGAGGCGTTCGTACCGGTCCGGCGGCGATCCGGCTGGGCTTCGGCTGTTTTTCCTCCGTGAAAAAGCGGGGCGACGGGCGGAAGGCGCGATCCGTCGCGGTCTGTCCGGCGCGGGATGGAGGAGTTGCGTCTCCGCAAAAAACACGGCATACGACGGAAGCGCCGCTCGGCCGGAGGATAGAGCGTTTCAAACTGAAATTGCTCTGGAACCTCCCGACGTTCCGTCGGCGTTTTTGTGAACCGCTTTTCCCTGTATCCGCATGAAGAATGTGACCATTTATACGGACGGCTCCTGTCTGGGCAATCCCGGGCCGGGAGGCTGGGCGGCCATCCTGCAACTGGACGGCACGGAACATCGCCGGGAGCTGTCCGGCGGCGCGCGTCTGACCACCAACAACCGCATGGAACTCAACGCGGTGCTGGAGGCGCTGGGGACGTTGCGCGAACCCTGCGCCGTGGCCCTGTACACGGATTCCCAATACGTTTGTCATGCCGTCAGCAAGGGCTGGCTCTGGGGCTGGAAAAAGAAAAACTGGATCAAGTCCGACAAGAAGCCCGTAAAGAATGTGGACCTGTGGCGGCGGCTGCCCGCATTGCTGCAACGCCATGAAGTGACGTTTCACTGGTTGCGCGGCCATGCCGGGCATGCGGAAAACGAGCGCTGCGACGAACTCGCCCGCAGCGTCGCCGCGCGCGCCGATCTTCCCGAAGACGCCGGTTTTTCGCCGGAGAACGTCTGACGTCGAAGCGCATGACGGATTCCCTGTATCAGTACTGGCAGGCGCTGGGCTGGCCCCTGTGCCGTCTGCTTCTGGGTATGGCCTTCGGTCTGCTGGCGGCCAACGTGCTTGAGGCGCTGTGCTGGACGAGCCGTCTGGCGCGCCTGTCCGCGCCGCTGGCGCGGGCGGCCCACCTGCGGGAGGTGGCGGGCGCGTCCTTTGCGCTGGCGTTCGTGTCTCCGGCCGGGGCCAACGGCCTGCTGTCCGAATGTCACCGGCGTGGCGAACTGGATCGCCGGGAACTGATGCTGGCAAACCTGTTCAACAGCCTGCCCGCCTATCTGGTGCATACGCCCACCATTTTTCTGCTGACTTGGCCGGTACTCGGCTTTCCCGCCGTGATCTATGTGGGGTTGACGCTGGCCGCGGCGGCGCTGCGCACGGCGTTCACCGTTTTTCTCGGCCGTTGCCTGCTGCCGCCCGCACCCGCGGGCGCTGCCATCTCCGGGACGGATGCGCCGACCGGCGGCGCGGCCCTGATCGAGGCGTTGCGCAAGGCCTGGCGACGGTTTACGCGCCGCCTGCCCCGTCTCGTCCTGTTCACCGTGCCCGTCTACATTCTCATGTATCTTTTGCAGCGCCACGGCTTCTTTGCCGCCGCGGAAGCCTGGCTGGGGCGGCACCTTGACTGGCTGCCCATGATCAAGCCCCAGGCCCTGGGGATCATCCTGCTGCATCTGGCGGCGGAGCTCGGCGCGGCCCTGGGCGCGGCCGGTTCGGCATTGCAGGCGGGAGGACTGGCCCCGCAGGATGTGGTCATGGCCCTGATGGTGGGAAATATCCTGTCCACGCCCATGCGGGCCATCCGGCATCAGCTGCCCTCCTATGCGGGATTTTACCGGCCGGAACTGGCCCTGCGCCTGATTCTGGCCAATCAGGGACTGCGCGCCCTGAGCATGGCGCTCATGGCCGCATTGTATTATGTTTTTGCCGTGCGCTGATCCGCCGCATGCGCGCCGTTCACCTGTCAGACGCAGGAGCCGTCATGTCCGATGAAAGAACACCCCTTGTTCGCGTGCCCGAGCATACGGGAGCGCGTGTGACCGTGCTGTTGCAGCCCGAAGACAGCCTGCTTTCCCTGCCGCGTCCCAAGACGGCGCGCCAGCTGCTGGCGGCGCTGGACATTGCGGAGGAATGCGCGCTTGTGGCGCGCGACGGCGAATTGCTGACGCCGGATCGCCGCGTCTGGCCGGATGACCGGCTGCTGGTGCGCAAGGTGGCGTCATCGGGATAGAGCGTTTCAGCTTTGAAAAAGGTGAAACGCGAGGCGGCGGCACAGCGCCGCCCGGCC
>CAJMRA010000091.1 GCA_905215675.1 uncultured bacterium
AACCACCTTGTGCGCTAGCCAAGGGGGTTTCCTTCCCCCCAGAAGAACGATTCAGTTGTCAACACAAAGGTGAAACGCTCTAGAGCAAATCCCAGACCTGACCTTCCGGCGTGTCGCGCACGGCGACGCCGAGGGCTGCCAGCTCGTCGCGCAGCTGATCCGAAGCGGCGAAGTCCCTGGCGGCGCGGGCGTCGAGGCGGCGTTGCAGCAGGGCTTCCACGGCGGCCGTATCCAGACGGGCGCGGCGGGCGCGGCGGTCGCGCTGGGCCGTGAGGAAGGTTTGCGGGTCCTGTCCGAACAGGCCGAGACGGGCCGTCCAGTCCTCGGCGCGGCGCAGCAGGTCCTGAAGAATGTCGCGGGAGCCTTCGGCGGCGCGCAGGGCCTTGTCTTCCAGCAGCCGGTTGGCGATGCGGACCTGCGAAAAGATATGTCCCAGGGCCTGGGCGGTATTGAGATCGTCGTCCAGCGCGGCGTGGAAGGCCGGGCCCAGTTCCCGCCATTCGTCGAGGATGTCCTGCGGCAGGGGCGTCTTTTTCCACGAGGCGCGTTCAAGTCCCTTGCGGGCTTCGCGCAGGCATTCATAGACGCGGTTCAGGGCCTTTTCCGATTCGTCCATGATTTCCGGCGTGAAGTCGATGGGGCTGCGGTACTGCTTGCCCAGCAGGAAAAAGCGCAGGGTTTCGGGCAGGTAGCTTTCCAGAATGTCGCGGATGGTCTTGAAGTTGCCCAGCGACTTGGACATTTTTTCCGAGTTGACCTGCACAAAGCCGTTGTGCACCCAGAAGCGGGCCAGTTCGCAGCCGCAGGAGGCTTCGGTCTGGGCTATTTCGTTTTCATGATGAGGGAAGATGAGGTCCTGACCGCCGCCGTGGATATCCAGAGGCAGATACGGCTTGCTCATGGCCGAACATTCGATGTGCCAGCCGGGGCGGCCCTTGCCCCACGGGCTTTCCCACCACGGTTCGCCGGGCTTGGCCGCCTTCCAGAGGGCGAAGTCCAGCGGGTCTTCCTTTTCTTCGCCGGGAGCCACGCGCGCGCCGGCCATGAGTTCGTCGAGGCTGCGTCCCGAGAGCTTGCCGTAGGGAGGATAGCTGCGCACGCGGAAATAGACGTCGCCCGAGGGCGTGGCATAGGCCTTGCCCTCGCTGATGAGCGTGGAGCAGATGTCCTGCATTTCGCGGATATATTCGGTGGCGCGGGGTTCCTTGTCGGCGCGGATGACGCCGAGGGCGTCCATGTCTTCATGGAAGGCGTCGATATAGGTTTCGGCCACTTCCTTCCAGTCGCGTCCTTCCTGATTGGCGCGGCGGATAATCTTGTCGTCCACGTCGGTGAAGTTGCGGACAAAGGTGACGTCGAGGCCGGAGGCGCGCAGGTGCCGCACCAGCACGTCGAAGACCAGTGCCGAGCGGGCGTGCCCTATATGGCAGTAGTCATAGGCCGTAATGCCGCAGACATACATGTTGACATGGCCGGGACGGACCGGCGTAAAAACTTCTTTCTTGCGTGTCAGGGTATTGTAGAGCTGCATGGCGTTTCGTCTTTGGGAATGGTTCAGGCGTTGGGAGAAAGCTGATCCAGACGGCGCTGGTGGCGGCCGCCTTCAAAGTCGGTGTCAAGAAAGGCGTCCACGATGGCCTGTGCGAGAATGTCGCCCGTCATGCGCGCGCCCAGACAAAGGACATTGGCATTGTTGTGCTGCCGGGTCAGCCGGGCATGCAGTTCCGTGGTACAGAGCGCGGCGCGGATGCCCGCATGCCGGTTGGCGGCCATGGACATGCCGATTCCGGTACCGCAAATCAGGATGCCGCGGCCGTTTTCCTGTTCCACGGCCGTGCACAGGGCATGGGCGAAAACCGGATAATCGCAGCTGGCGTCGCTGTGGGTTCCGTGATCAATCATTTCGTATCCCTGTTGTGCAAGACGTCGGCTTATGGCGTCCTTGAGCGCCACACCGGCATGATCCGAAGCGATGTGCAGACGTTTGTTCATACGAATCCCTGGAGTTGTTGGTGGTGCGCGCCCGAAGGCGTCCGGCATGCCCGGGGAAACCGCCTTGCCGGGAGCGTCGTGCCGGAAGGCGGGAGAAAGGACAACCCTCCCTCTTGCGGGGATGATTGTCCTTTCCTGAATAAGACCTTGTCGTCAATCGTCAATACGTCGGAATTTCTCCAGCGGCAGCACGCGGGTGTTTGCGGGAAGTTCCAGACGCATGGCGTCGGCGGCGAAGGGAGCGGCGGGCTTTTCCCGCTCCTTGATCAGCAGGATGGCGCGTTTGCCGTTGTCGTGGGAAAGTTTCAGGCGATGCGGCAGGGCGTCGTCGCCATAGTTGATGTCCATGATCCAGCCCTTTTCCCGTCCGTCCTTTTCCTGCCAGCGCACGGGGCGGCCCCGTTCATCCAGACAGAGCAGGCCGCCGGGACTGCCTTCCAGAAGGTAGGCAAGGCTGCCTTCCGTATCCGTCGGCCCGGGCCGGGCATTCCGGTATTCCGTGCCGAATACCTGCGCGTAGTGTCCGCGCAGCAGGGCCGAGAGCCGGCTCAGGCTGAAGGGAACGGGCACGCCGATCTTGAGCAGCGGCTTGTTGCGGCCCTCGTGGACATAGGCGACATGCTCGCGCGGCGCATAAATGAGAAAGGTGTCGCCCGCGTCGGAGACGCTGGCCACAAGCGCGCCCACCCCCGCCATGACGTCGAGGCGCAGGGCGTCGTCGCCGTTGCCCCAGAGCAGCGCCGTGACGCGGCGGGTATTGCCTTCCTCGCCGAAGCGCAGGCTCATGCCGATGCGATAAGGCGTGTCGGCGGGGCGCGCTTCGGCCGCGTAGCGTTGCCAGCGGCCGTCATCGACGGCCGTCGGGAGGCTGTCGGGCGTCTGTCGGGCGCACGCGCCCAGAAAAAGCATGCCGAAAGCCGCGACCGTCAGCAGGAGACGTTGTTTCATAGCTGGGAGAGCTTCTTCTTGATGGCCGCCGTATTGGCGGGCTTGCCCGCGAGGGCGTTGGTATAGGCCTTGCGGGCTTCGTCCTTGAATCCCGCCTTGGCGGCGATGTCGCCGTAATGTTCCCAGATGGCGGGATCAACGGTGTCGCCGGCGGCGACGGCCCGGCGGATCTGTTTCAGGGCTTCGTCGATGTTGCCTTTCTTGAAGTAGGCCCAGGCCAGGGAATCCATGATGTAGGCCTGCCCGGGGTCCAGTTCGTCCGCCCGGCGCAGCAGTTCCAGCGCCCGGTCCAGATCGCGCCCCTGTTCCGCCAGCGTATAGCCCACATAGTTGAGGGCGGCATGACTTTTGGGATGATCGAGGATGATCTGTTCCATGACGGCGAGGGCTTCCTTCTTCTTGCCCTGTTCGTCCAGCAGGGAACCGTAGATGAAGGCGATATCCTCGTCGTCGGGCCAGCGTTTGACGGCCTGCTCCGCGGCGGTCCGGGCTTCGTCCTTTCTGTCGCGGGAGTAGAGCATGCGGATTTCCATCAGGCCGAAGACCGGCTTGTCGGGATAGGCGGCGATGCCCTGCCGGAGGTATTCCAGCGCCTTGTCCCACTGGTTGTCCTGCGCGTACAGCTGGGCGCGCAGCAGCAGGGCGCGATCCCCTTCTTCCGGGGGAACCTTGTCCAGCCAGAGACAGGCCTGTTGCAGGTTGCGCCGCTGTTCGAAGCTGAGATCCGCCAGCAGCAGAAAGACGTCGGCCGTAGCGTTGCCCGAAGCGGCCACCTGCTTGAGCAGTCCCTCCGCCTGAAGGTAGTGCCGTTCCTCCATGAACAGTCCCGCCGCCGTGATGCGGAAGGCGTCGTTGTCCGGTCCGTACTTCATGTAGCTCAGGGCCTTTTCCGGCTGCTTCATGCGCAGGGAAAGCGTGATGAGCCGGAGAACAATCTTTTCCGGGGAGACGTTGCGACGCAGCAGACGTTCATAGATGGTCCGGGCCTTTTCGTATTCGGAGCGGCGTTCATAAAGGTAGGCCAGCTCCAGCATGGCCTCGGTAAAGGAGGGATTTTCCTTGACGGCGATCTTGAGATGCTCGACGGCCTCGTCGTTGCGCTGCATGCCGATCAGGGCGCGGGCATGGTAATATTCCACCATGGGCGTGCGTTCCTTGCCCGTAATGGCAAGCAGGATGCGTTCGGCTTCCTCGAAGCGGCTGCACTTGACGAGCAGCAGGGCGAGTTCAAGCCGGGCGTCCATGGCGTCCGGGTGCCGTTGCAGGTAGTCCCGCATGAGCTGGAGGGCTTTTTCGTTGAGGCCGTTGGCCGCCAGCGCCTCGGCATAGATGAGATTGAGCGAGACATTGTCGCCGCAGGCGTTCACGGCTTCCTGGGCAAAGGGCAGCACGGCGGGAGTGCCGCGCGTCATGAGCCATACGGCGCCCTCCAGCCAGACCTGCGGCGAAGCGCCGATGTCGCGCAGCAGGGGCGCCGCGCGCAGCAGTCCGGCTTCGTCCTCTCCGGCCAGCGCCCGGGAATAGACGAGGTAGGCATAGGCCCGTTTCGCGCCGGGGGAAAGCTCCGTTTCCGTTTCGCGGATTTCAATGCCGTACAGAGGGCTGTCCTTGCCGGTCTGGGCAAAGGAGCAGCCGCCGAAGGTCAGCAGGGAAAACGAGAGGGCGCCGCCCAGCGTGAGCGCGCCGCAGAAGAGAAGATTGTTCCGTTTCATCCTACGATCGGATCCATGAGTCCGAAAAATCTTTAATGTGTACGGCCATATGCTGCCGTATTTTCTCCAGGAGGCGGGTCTCCAGCTGGCGGACACGTTCGCGGGTGATGTTATACCGTTCCCCAATCTCGCGCAAGGTGATGGGATCGTCCGTCAGCAGGCGGTTCTTGAGGATGTAGAGCTCCTTGTCCGAGAGTTTCGGCAACAGGGTCTTGAGCTTGTCGCGCAGCAGATCGGAAATTTCGTCGGTGGCGAGGCTGTCCTCGATGCCCGGCCCCAGCGCGGGCAGAAAATCCATGCGCGTCGCGCCGGCGGGATCGTCCCCCACCTGCGCGTTGAGCGACAGGTCGTTGGAGGAAAGGCGCTGTTCCATTTCCGTCACCTGATCTTCGCTGACGCCGAGGCGCTCGGAAAGCAGGGCGCTGTCGGGATCGTAGCCCTGCGCAATGAGCTTCTGCCGTTCGCGATTCAGGTTGTAGAACAGCTTGCGCTGGGCCTGCGTGGTGCCGATCTTCACCATGCGCCAGTTGTCCATGATGAATTTCAGGATGTAGGCCTTGATCCAGAAGGACGCGTAGTAGGAAAATTTGATGCCCTTGTCGGGATCGAACTTGTTGACCGCGCGCATGAGGCCCACGTTGCCTTCCTGTACCAGGTCAAGCACGTTCTGCATCCAGCGGCGCTGGAAGTCCATGGCGATGCGGACGACAAGGCGCAGGTGCGAGGACACCAGACGGAAGGCGGCGTCCGGGTCGTTGTGATCCCGCACGCGCACGGCGAGTTCGTGTTCCTCTTCGGGCTTGAGCAGGGGAAAGCGGCTGATTTCGCGCAGATAAAGGTGCAGGCTGTCGCGGCCCCCCGAGGGGGTGGGGAGCGTCGTGCCCGCCGGGGCGGGCAGGGACTGCCCGTCGTCGACGTCCAGCACGTCGCCGCCGTCGGCCATGTCGTCGTCCAGGGATTCGAGAATATCGTCGTCATCGTCCGTTTCGGGCGAGACTATTTCCACATCGGGCGCGTCGGCCTCCATGGTCGCCGCGCGGGCGGAAGACTCCGCTGCGTCTTTCTTTTTCATTGTATCCTTGAGGGATGCGTGTATCCCGATATCTTCCGCGGGCAGCGGAAAACCGGCTACGCGGTCTTGGGAGAAAAAGGGGCCGCGCTTATGCTATAGTTTTGATTTGTCCTTTTCAATGTTTTTCAGTAGTACAGGGCGAACGGGGCACAAAAAACGCCCGAACAGCGGCGGCGTGTCCCGGATTTTTTTACCGCGGGAGTGCGTTTCATGCAAAAATCTCCGTTCCTTCTTGCGCTTGAACGTCGTCGTCCCCTGCTGCTGGACGGCGCCATGGGTACCATGTTGCAGGCTTCGGGCCTGCCCGCGGGCGTCAGTCCCGAAGAATTCTGCATGGAGCGCCCCGACATCCTGCGCGGCATTCACGGCGCCTATCTGGAGGCCGGCGCGGACATCATCACGTCCTGCACCTTCGGCGGCAACCGTTTCAAGCTGCCCCCCTCGCTGGATGTGTTCGCCTTCAACAGGCGGATGGCGGAAACCGCCCGCGAGGCCGTGAGGCTCTCGGGGCGTCCGGCCTTCGTGGCGGGCAATGTGGGCCCCTGCGGGCATTTCGTCAAACCGCTGGGCGATGTGGAACCCGAGGACATGATCGCGGCCTTCGAGGAACAGATCCGGGGGCTGGTCGCCGGCGGGGCGGATCTGCTGCTGGTGGAGACGCAGTTCGATCTGGCGGAGGCCCGCGCGGCGGTGGTCGCCGCCCGCCGTCAGTGCCGTCTGCCCGTCATCGTCTCCATGACCTTTGAACAGGGCGTGAGCCTTACCGGTTCCTCGCCCGCCATCTTTGCCGAAACCATGCAGAACCTCGGCGTGGACGTGGTCGGCACCAATTGCAGTCTGGGGCCGGATCAGATGGTCCCCGTCGTGCGGGAAATTCTGGACGCATGCAGCGACGCGGCCGTCATGGTGGAACCCAACGCGGGCCTGCCCGAACTGCGCGGCAATGAGACCGTCTTTCCCCTGGGGCCGGAGGCCTTTGCCGAAAAGACGGCGGCCTTCGCCGTCATGGGCGCGTCCATTCTCGGCGGCTGCTGCGGCACGACCCCGGCGCATATGGCGGCGCTGCGGAAGGCCGTGGACGCCCTCGAACTGCCGTCGCGTTCCCTGCCCGCCGCGCGCGGTATCTGTCTGACCAGCCGTTCCCGCCTGGTGCGTATCGCCCCGGACGCGCCCTTTGTCATCATCGGCGAACGCATCAATCCCACCGGCAAGAAGCTGCTGACGCAGGAGCTTCAGGCCGGGCAGTTCGACGAGGCCCTGCGTCTGGCGGATCAGCAGGCGGCCGCGGGCGCGCGCGTGCTGGATGTGAACGTGGGCGCGTCGCTGGTGGACGAAACCCGCATGCTGCCCGAACTGGCGCGGCACCTGACAGCCCGTCTGGAGACGCCCCTGTCCCTTGATTCCTCCAATGCCGCGGCCATTGCGGCCGCGCTGCCCTATGCTCCGGGCTCCTGTCTGGTCAATTCCATCAGCGGCGAAGGCGATCGCATGGACGTGCTCGGGCCCCTGTGCCGTGATTTCGGCGCGCCCTTCATTCTGCTGCCCCTGCGCGGAGCCCGGCTGCCCGTCCGGGCGGACGAGCGCATCGCCATCGTGGAAGGATTGCTGGAAAAGGCCGAAGCCCTGGGCATTCCGCGTCGTCTCATGATGGTGGACATTCTGGCGCTTGCCGTGTCTTCCAAGGCGGAAGGGGCCCTGCAATGTCTGGAGTTCCTGCGCTGGTGCACGGCGCAGGGGCTGCCCGCCACGCTGGGACTTTCCAATCTTTCCTTCGGCCTGCCCGCGCGCGATCTGCTCAACGCCACGTTCCTTGCCATGGGGGCCGGGGCCGGTCTGGCGTCCTGCATCGCCAATCCCTCGGCGCAGCGTCTGCATGAAGCCTTTGACGCCGTCAACGTGCTGCGTAACCATGATCCCCATGCGGAAAACTTCATTGCCGGGTATGCCGACTGGAGCGCCGGTTCCGGCGGCAGCGGCGGCAGGGCCGTGCGCGCGACGGTCTCGGCGACGCTGGGCGAAGCCGTGCTCAACGGCGACAAGGAAAACGTGCTGCCGTTGCTGGAAGCCGAGCTGGACAAGGGCGCGGAACCCTTCGCCCTGGTCAACGAGGTGCTGATTCCGGCCATCACCGAGGTCGGCGCGCGCTATGAGCGGCGCGAATACTTCCTGCCGCAGCTGATCCGCGCCGCGGAAACCATGCAGACGGCCTTCGGCCGCCTCAAGCCCCTGCTGGAAGCCTCCCGGGGCAACGAGCGCCGTCCGGTGGTCGTCATGGCCACCGTCGAGGGCGATATCCATGATATCGGCAAGAATATCGTGATCCTGCTGCTGGGCAATCATGGTTTCGACGTGGTGGACGCGGGCAAGGACGTGCCGGCGGCGGACATCGTGCGCTGCGCCGAGGAACACGGCGCGCGCATCATCGGCCTGTCGGCCCTCATGACCACGACCATGGTCCGCATGGAAGATACCATCGCCCTCATCCGTGAACGCGGGCTGGACATGAAGGTCATGGTCGGCGGCGCGGCCGTCACGCAGGCCTTTGCGGATTCCATCGGAGCGGACGCCTATTGCGAGGACGCCGTGGCGGCCGTACGGGCGGCCAAGTCCTTTCTGGCATAGCGCGTTTCAAACTGAAAAATTGCTCTAGAGCGTTTCACCTTTGAAAAAGGTGAAAACGCGAGGCGGCAGCACAGCGCCG
>CAJMRA010000092.1 GCA_905215675.1 uncultured bacterium
GGTTCCCCCTCCCCCCTCAATATAAAGAACACATTTCAACGGCAACATGCTCGCAACAAAACGCCCGCCCGTCCGAAACGGACGGGCGGGCCGACACAACACGCGTTGGAAAATCGCTCTACCAGTCAAGCGTACGCTTGAAGGCGCGGGCGAGGTCTTCGACGGTTTCGTTGAGGACGATGGAAGAACCGCTGCGGACATTGAGACTGCCGGTATCGGTCACGACGCCGATGCGGCGGCACAGCTGCCACTGGCCGAGCATGTCGAGCATCATGGCAAATTCGGGCTTGACGCTGACAAGGAGACGGCTGGCGGATTCGCTGTACAGCAGCTCCGTGCGGGACATGGCCTCAAGGGCGGCCACGGCGTCAAGATCGACGTCCGCGCCGAGACGGCCGCCGATGCACATTTCGGCGAGAGCCACGGCAAGACCGCCGTCGGAACAGTCATGACAGGCGGACAGGGCGCGCTGGCCGATGAGACCGTGTACGGCGCGGTAGCGCAGACGCGCGGAAGCGGCGTCCACCTGCGGCACGCGCCCGCCCCGGAGACCCAGCTCGTCGGCGGCTTCGCTGCCCGCCATTTCGCGCCAGGTTCCGCCGAGCAGATAAATCTGATCGCCGGGCTTCTTGAAATCGGACGTCTGGGTTGCCGTCACGTTGCGGATGACGCCGATGACGGAGAACAGCACCGTGGGCGGAATGGAAATCTTTTCGCCGCCGCCGGTATAATCGTTCTTCATGGAGTCCTTGCCGGAAATGCAGGGCAGACCAAAGGCCAGCGAGAACTGCTGCAGGGCCTTGCAGGCGCGCACGAGCTGGGCCAGCTTGTAGTGGCCGTCGGGCGTCTTTTCACTCTGCACGGGGTCGCACCAGCAGAAGTTGTCCACCCCGGCCATGGCGTCGGGATCGCCGCCCACGGCCACGGCGTTGCGGACGGCTTCGTCCATGGCGTTGGCCATCATCCAGTAGGTGTCGTAATCGCTGAACTTGGGGCAGATACCGTGCGACACCACCAGCCCGGCGTCGGATTCCAGCACGGGACGCAGCACGCCCGCATCGGAAGGCCCGTCATGCAGTACGCCCACGAGCGGCTTGACGGCGCTGCCGCCGCGCACTTCATGGTCGTACTGACGCACGATGTATTCCTTGGAACAGATATTGAGCCGCGACAGCATGCGCTTGAGGAACGCGCCTTCGTCGGCGTCGGCCACTTCCACGCGGATATCCCGGACGGCCGGGGCTTCCCACACGGCCTTGAGGTGAAGCTGCGGCACGCCGTCGTGCATGAAGTCCATGGGCAGGGAGGCCACCACGCGGTCGCCGTAGCGCACCTCAAAGTAGCCGCTGTCGGTGTAGTGGCCGAGGGCCGTGGCCTCCACGTCCATGCGCTTCGCAAGGGCCATGAATTCGTCGAGCTTTTCCGGGGGCACGGCAAGGGTCATGCGTTCCTGCGCTTCGGAAAGCAGGATTTCCCACGGACGCAGACCGTCGTACTTGAGGGGGGCCCTGGCGATGTCGAGGACGCAGCCGCCGGTATCCTCGGCCATTTCGCCCACGGAGGAGGACAGGCCGCCCGCGCCGTTGTCGGTAATGGCGTTGTACAGGCCCAGATCGCGGGCGCGCATGATGAAGTCGTACATCTTGCGCTGGGTGATGGGGTCGCCGATCTGCACGGCCGTGGCCGGGGAACCTTCATGCAGTTCCTCGGAAGAGAAGGTCGCGCCGTGGATGCCGTCCTTGCCGATGCGGCCGCCGGTCATGACGATGACGTCGCCCACCTCGGCCTTTTTCTCCCAGCCGGGACGGCCGTTGACCTCGGCGGGCAGGATGCCCACGGTGCCGCAGTAGACCAGCGGCTTGCCGAGATAGCGTTCGTCAAAGACCAGCGAACCGTTGACCGTGGGCACGCCGGACTTGTTGCCGCCGTGTTCCACGCCCTCGCGCACGCCTTCCAGCACGCGGCGGGGATGCAGCAGACGAGGCGGAAGCGGCTTGTCGTAGAAGGGCGAGGCGAAGCAGAACACGTCCGTGTTGCAGACCAGTTCCGCGCCCATGCCCGTGCCCATGGGATCGCGGTTGACGCCCACGATGCCGGTCAGCGCGCCGCCGTAGGGGTCGAGGGCCGAGGGGCTGTTGTGGGTTTCCACCTTGATGCAGGCGTCATAGCCGTTGATGAAGGCAATGACGCCCGCGTTGTCCTTGAAGACGGACTTGCAGTAATCCCGATCGCCCATGCGGGCGCGCAGCTGCGTCGTGGCGTCCCGGATGCAGGTCTTGTAGAGGTTGTCCACTTCTTCCCTGCGGCCGGTTTCGCGGTTTTCGTAGTCGATGCGCGAGGCGAAAATCTTGTGCTTGCAGTGTTCGGACCAGGTCTGCGCCAGCACTTCCATTTCCACGTCGGTGGGGTCGCCCTGCGGCAGGCCCAGGGCGGCGCGGCGGCGGGATTCGTCGGCGTCGGAGAACTGATCGCGGATGCAGTGCATTTCCTCCAGGGTCAGCGCCCAGGTGTTGTCGCGACTGGCCTTTTGCAGGGCGGCGTCGTCCATGCGCGACAGGGCGACGACGTCCACGGTGTCGCAGGCTTCGCCGGTCACCTGCGCGGCCTGCGGGGCAAAGCCCGGCTCCGCGGCCCATTCGTCCGCGCTCTTGACGCGGAAACGCTGAATCAGCGTGTTGCAGAGGAGGTCGCGGGCCAGTCCTTCCACCTGTTCGCGGGAAAGAGGCGCGGCGGCGTCTCCGGCGATGCGGTACTGCACGGACGTGTAGACCCGCAGGGATTCGCGGGGAATTTCCAGCACCATGGCGGCCGTATCGCGGGCCGTGCGGCCTTCGTTGTCCGTCACGCCGGGACGGAAGCCCACTTCCACGAACCAGTCGGCGGGCTGCGTCACGGGCAGGGGCTCCAGCGAGGCGCACTGAAGAATGGGATCATGCCAGATGCCTTCGTCAACCAGCCGGGCCGCCTGTTCGGCGCTCAGGCCGTCCACGGTATAGACCTTTATCTGACGAATGGCCGCAACGCGCAGTCCCAGCGCCTTTTCAAGGTGCATGGCGGTCTTGCGGCCCTGCGTATCGGTAAGGCGGGCGTGTAGGCCCGTTTCCACGCGGTAAAGCATAGCTTCCTCTCGTAGGCTTGCGCAGAAGGTCTGCGCCTATTTTTTGCGATCGCGGACATAGTCCGCCATTTGCAGCATGAGCGCGCGCTCCGGCCTGTCGGGAAGACACAGCAGGGCCTGCCGGGCGCGATCAAGGAACTGCTCGGCCTGCCGCCGCGTTTCCCTGTCGTAGCCGGCCTCGCGAATGCGTCCGGCAATGGCCTCGGCGTCGGCCCCGGTCATGAGGCCCGCCGCAAAAGCGCCGTCAAAGGCCGCGCGCTCGTTTTCGGAAAGACTCTCGCGGTACATGCGCAGGGGCGGCGTCATCTTGCCTTCGCGCACGTCGCCGCCGGTGGGCTTGCCGGTTTCGCTTTCGGGGGCGAAGTCCAGCGCGTCGTCCACCATCTGAAAGGCCATGCCCACATTTTCGCCGTAGGAAGCGGCGGCCTCCACCAGCGCGTCGGACGCCCCGGCGCGCAGGGCTCCCATCTGGCAGGAGGCGCGAATGAGCCAGGCGGTCTTGCCGCGCACGATTTCCTCATATTCCCCGGCCGTGGTCTGCACCCGGCGCTGGGCCGCTATTTCCAGGATTTCCCCGGTGGCCGTGCGGCTGGTGGCCTCGGAAAAACAGCGGCAAAGGCGCGGATCGCCGTAATCGGCCACCATGGCGTTGGCGTGGGAGAGCAGCGCGTCTCCCGCAAGGATGGTCGGCGTCACGTCGAACAGCGTATGGGCCGCCGCCTGTCCGCGCCGCGTGGCGGCATTGTCCAGCACGTCGTCATGCAGCAGCGTGGCGGCATGCAGCATTTCCAGCGTGACGGCGAGATCGTAGATATCGTCCTTGTCGTACCCGCACAGGCGCGCTGTCAGCACCGTCAGCAGCGGCCGCAACCGCTTGCCGCCCGCGTCGAAGATATGCCGCGCCACGGGGCGCACCGCTTCGGGCAGGTCCTGCTCGGCGCGCTTCAGGGCGGCGTTGATGGGGGGGAGTTCCAGCGCCAGACGCGCTTTCAAAAGTAGTGTTGCCATAAGGGATCAAAGGAGGTTGAAGGCCGGGAGCAGCTCGCCGAGCGCCTGCAGCGCGCCCGGGAAGTCCTTTTCATACGCGGCACGGGGACCGACCTTGTTGGAGATGGCGCGCCATTGCCAGCAGGGAACGCCGTAGCGTGCGCAGACATAGGCCACGGCAAACCCTTCCATGGTTTCCACGGCCACGCCGGGATAGGTGTCGCGCAGCTGCCGGGCGCGCGCCGCGCTGGCCGAAACGCCGGCCACGGTCACGCCGCCGACGCGGGGGGCGTCGGGCAACGGGCCGATCTTCCAGCCCGACGGCATTTCCACCGGCGGCGGCGCGTCGGGATCGGCCAGCGAAAGCCGGTCGCGCACGGGGCCGCCTTCGGCGGCGGGCCTGTCCCACTGCGGAAAACCGAAGGCCGCCGCCACCACGGAACGGCCGTCGTGCAGGCCGTATTCCGGCCAGATTTCCCTTACCACGGCGCAATGCGTGCACAGCGGCATGTCGTCCAGATCAAAAGCGCCCGCAAGGCCCAGATTGAGCGTTGCGGTCACGGGAGTGCGCGCGGCCGAGGCCGACGCCAGCACCACGCCCAGCGTCATGGCGGCGTTGACGGGCCCCACGCCGGTCACGCAGGCCAGCGCCGGGCCCTGGCGCAGACGGACAGCGAAGGGATGCGGCGGCTTGTCGTCGCGCGACTCGGCCAGTCCCTCGGGAGCCCGTTTTCCCAGCACGGCGGCCAGTTCCCTGCCGGTGGCGGCACAAATCAGCAGCACGCTACAATCTCCAGTAATCCAGACCGGACGCCCGCATGGCGGCGGGATCGTACAGGGCCTTCACGTCCATGAGCACGCCCTTGTCGGGTTCGCGGAAACGCGCCCGGATATCCGCGGGCGCAAAGGCGGCGTAGGCCCTGTGACTCACGGCCAGAATCACGGCGTCCAGATCGCGCAGGGCGTCCAGGGGCAGCAGTTCCTGACCGTATTCGCGCAGGGCTTCGGCCGGATCGGCCTCGGCGTCATGCACCAGCGTTTCCACGCCGTAGTCGCGCAGCTCGGCGATGATGTCCACCACGCGGGTATTGCGCAGGTCCGGCACGTTTTCCTTGAAGGTGAAACCGAGAATGCCCACGCGCGCGCCGCGGATGACGTTGCCGCGCGCAATGAGATGCTTCACCGTGCATTCGGCCACATACTTGCCCATACCGTCGTTGGTACGGCGACCGGCAAGGATGACTTCGGGATGAAAGCCCATGCCCTCGGCCTTGAAGGTCAGATAGTAGGGGTCCACGCCGATGCAGTGCCCGCCCACGAGCCCCGGCCGGAAGGGGAGAAAATTCCACTTGGTACCCGCGGCTTCCAGCACCTCGGTGGTGTCGATGCCCAGACGGCCGAAAATGACGGCCAGTTCGTTCATGAGGGCGATATTCAGATCGCGCTGGGTGTTTTCGATGACCTTGGCCGCCTCGGCCACCTTGATGCTGGAGGCGCGGTGAATGCCCGCGCGCACGACGCTGCCGTAGACCTCGGCCAGCAAATCCGCCGTGGCCGCGTCGGAACCGGAAACGATCTTGACGATGGTTTCCAGCGTATGCACCTTGTCGCCGGGATTGATGCGTTCCGGCGAATAGCCCACGGTAAAATCCGCGCCGAAACGCAGGCCCGATTCCTTTTCCAGAATGGGCACGCAGATTTCCTCCGTCAGACCGGGATAGACCGTGGATTCATACACGACCACGGCTCCGCGCGAAAAATGACGTCCCACGGTGGTCGTCGCGCCGATGACCGGCGTCAGATCGGGCGAACGGTGCGCGTCGATGGGCGTCGGCACGGCCACGATGATCACGGCCGCCTCGGCCAGCGCCGCCGGATCGCAGGTATAGCGCACCGACGCGGCGGACAGCTTTTCGTCCGTCACCTCGTTGGTGTGATCATGGCCGCCCTTCAATTCCTCTATGCGCCGCGCGCTGATGTCGAAGCCGATCACGTCCATATGACGCGACAAGGCCACCGCCAGCGGCAGACCGACATAGCCGAGACCGACGACCGCCAGCGGCTTTTCCCGACGCAACAATGCTTCAAAAGAGATCATGCGACATTCCTGTTATGAGGTGGTGGCAGGGAGGGAACGGGATGCCGTCTTCACGGCGCGTCCGGGAAAGGGCCCGGAACGTCCCGTCCCGCCCGGAATTCCCGATCAGCGCGCCTTTTCGGCAACGTGCAGACAGACGATGCCGGAGGTCAGCTTCCGATGCCAGGCGCGGGCAAAACCCGCGTCGGTCAGTTCCCTTTCCAGGGTCAGCGCCGAAGGAAAGGCGTTGATGGTGTCGGCAAGGTAGCCGTAGGCGGCGTTGTCGCCGGAAAAGAGCCTGCCGATGCGGGGCAGGATACGGCCCAGATAAAAATTGTACAGACCGCCCCAGATGCGTTCCCGGCCGGAGCCGAACTCCAGAATGCAGGCGCGCCCGCCGGGCGTCAGCACGCGCAGCATTTCGCGGAACGCCTCGTCGCGCGGCGTGATGTTGCGGATGCCGAACGCGATGGTCACGCAGTCCACGGACGCGTCGGGGAGCGGGAGCTTCTTGGCGTCGGCCGCCACGGGCAGGATGGCCGCCGCATCCCAGCCGCGCAGCTTGCGCGCGCCGCGTTGCAGCATGGGCAGACAGAAGTCCAGCGCCGGAATACGGGCGTCGGGATAGCGGCGGCGGATGGCCAGCGAAACGTCCAGCGTCCCGGCCGCCAGATCGAGGACGCGCCCGGTGGGGCCGAGACGCACGTTGTCGGCCAGCACGCGCCGCCAGTAGCGATCGATGCCCAGACTCAGCACGCGGTTGCAGACGTCGTACCAGCCCGCAATGCGACCGAACATGCCGGAAACGGCCTGATCGTGCCGCCGGACCTGCGTCGAATCTTCGGATACGGGATTCACGCCGCGCCCCCCTGCTTTCCGGCATCCGCGCCGTTCTCGCGGATGGCTTCGCGCACCACACGGTACACGGCGGGGAACACGTCCGCAAAATTGCCGGGCGAAACGGTACGGGTCTCAATGAACTTGGCCGTCAATTCCTTGGCGACCATCAGGGCTTCCTTGCAGTCTTTGTCCATAGGCGCTTCTTGTGCGGCCCGGTTGCCCGGGCCGGACGGTCAAAAAGAGAAAAACCCGCCCATCGGGGAATGGCCGTGACCCACAACGGGTAGCGCGCCGGACGGGTAAAGAAACGGAAACACCAGCCCCCGTCCCTTTTTTTGCATGTGAAAACGGGCACGAATGCCCGATGACGCCCGAGCATAGCCGCAACGCGCCTCCTTGGCAAGAAAGACCGCCGCCATGCCCCGACGAAACGCAGCCCCTGTTATCCCTGCATCAGCTTGGATATCTGCTCGTTGAGCAGGCGCGCCATGGCCGCGGCGGCCGCCTTTTCAATATTGGCGTTAAAGGAGGGCTGCAAGTCGTCAAGCCGCTTTTCCAGCCCGTCCAGCCGCGCCGCCATGCTGCGGCACTGCATGCCCAGGTGATCGAGTTCCTCGCGCAGGCCTTGGGGCAGCGCGGACGCGGCCGGGGCTGCCGCCGTCTGACCGACGGCCTGACGCACGGCCTCGGCCACCAGTCCGGGCAGGCTTGCCAGCAAATCGTTGCGATCCTGCCGGGCATTGTCCAGCGCGCTCCTGAGCGTCGCTTCCGACGCCTGACGGGCGGCATCCAGCGTTTCCTTCAGCATGGCGTCGGACGCGCCGCGCGCGCCTTCCTCCAGCGCGGCCACACGCTCCGTCAGCGCGGCCAGCGAACGACCGCATCCGGCCAGTTCCTCCCGCAACGGGGCCGTGTTGTCCGCCGCCGGAGCGGACGCGGCGGCTTCCACGGCGTCCAGACGTCCGCCCATGCCTGCCACGGCGCTTTCGCAGGCCGAAAGGCGTTCCGCCAGCTTCGGATCAACCGCCGGTTCCGCCGGAGCGGACGCGGCGGCTTCCACGGCGTCCAGACGTCCGGTCATGCTCGCCACGGCGCTTTCGCAGGCCGAAAGGCGCTCCGCCAGCTTCGGATCGACAACCGGTTCCGCCGATGCGGCGGGCGCAGATGCCGGAGCGGGCGCGGCTTCCCGGGAAGAAGCGGCCTGAGCGGCCACCGCCGCACCGGCAGTCGCAGCAGCCGCGGCGACAGGGGCCGCCGCGGGACTGAACATTTCCTGTTGCGCTTCGTCCACAACGCTCAACGCTTCCGCTGCAATGGGATCAAGCTCCGCTGCCGCAGGGGACGCAGGGGCCGCCGCCGCTGCCGGAGCGGCCGCCGC
>CAJMRA010000093.1 GCA_905215675.1 uncultured bacterium
CGAAACGCCAGGCCGTATGGTTTGAAACGCGCAGCGTTTCAAACTGAAATTGCTCATGAGTATCGGCATACGCCCTTTGCCCCGGAAAAGCGAGCCGGACCTCCGCCGGACGCCGCTTGCCTTCGCCGCCAAAATACGCAAAGAATCCCGCAGACACCATACGCATGCGAGGTGACCATGAATCAGGGCGTCACGATCACGGCCGATCTGCACAGTCATACCGACGTTTCCCACGGCCGGGACGCGCCGGAAGCCATGCTGGCGGCGGCGCGAGCGGCGGGACTGGCCTTTTTCGGCATTTCCGAACATTCCGTGCTGCCGCCGCCCTATGTCTGCCGCCTCTACCGGCGGGACATGGCCGAGCGTATGCCCGGCCTGCTCGACCGGCTGGAACGGCGGCGCGACAGCGCGGAAGCGCCCCGGCTGCTCATGGGCATGGAACTGGACTGGACGCCGGATCAGCCGGAATACATGCGGGAGGTCGCGGCGTCCCGTCCCTTCGATTACGTCATCGGCTCCATCCATCATCTCGACGGCCGCCTGTCCATCGGCAACCCGGCCGCCTGGCCCTGTTCGGAAAGCGAGGCCGACGCGCGTTTCCGCCGCTATTATGCCCTGATGACGGACATGGTCTGCTCCGGGCTCGTGCATATCGCCTCCCATCCCGATTTCATCAAGCTGAACTGCCACGCCCTGTTCCGTCGCTGGATAACGCAACCGCGCAATCTTGCCTGCGTGCGCCCGGCCCTTCTGGCCATGAAGCGCCGGGGCGTGGCGATGGAGGTCTCGTCCGCGGGCCTGCGCCGTCCCTTTGCGGAAGCCTATCCCGGCCCGGAAATCATGGCGCTGGCGGCCGATGTCGGCGTGGAAATATGCTTCGGTTCCGACGCGCACGCCGCCGCCGAGGTGGCCGGGAACTTCCCCGAACTGGCGGCCTATGCCCGCGGCTTCGGCCATACGCACAGCGTCGTCTTCATCCGGGGCGACAGGCATATCCTCCCGCTGTGAACGCGGGGAACGCCACGGAGGCAAACGCATGACCATGCACAGGGCGCTCTTTCTCGATCGCGACGGCGTCGTCAACCGGGACGACGGCTATGTCTGCCGCAAACAGGATTTTCACTTCATCGAGGGAATCTTTGATCTGACGGCCGCGGCGACGGTTCGCGGCTTCCTGACCGTCATCGTCACCAATCAGTCCGGCATAGGCCGCGGCTACTACAGCGAACAGCGCTTTCTTCGCCTCATGCGCTGGGTGAAGCGACAGTTTCATCGCCGCCGCGCCCCCATAACGGCCGTCTATTTCTGTCCCTTTCATCCCGAACACGGCGTCGGCCGCTACAGGCGCGACAGCTTTCTGCGCAAGCCGCATCCTGGCATGATACTCAGGGCTCTGGCCGACTTCGACATTGATCCGGCGCGTTCGCTCCTTGTCGGCGATACTGCCGGCGACATGGAAGCGGGACACGCCGCCGGAATAGGCAGGCTGTTCTGTCTGCGACAGGACGATATATGTCTTCCCCTGCCCGAATATGACAACCTGCGACAGGTAAAACGCCTCACGGATATCATTCCGGCGCTTGATTTTTGAATATTCAGCTCTTTTTTATTGAATTTATTTCCTGCTTCGTTTAGGGTTGCGTCAAGGAGAATTGCCTATGCCTCTTGAAGACAAAGACATTTTCAATGCTGTTTTTGACAAATACCGCGATCAACCCATTGAATTCGTCATGGCCCAATATGAAAAGGCCAAACTGCTCAATCGGGACATCGAACGCCGTCTCAGCGCTCCGGCAGCCGGACAGGACGCCGCCGGGCAGGGCGGCCTTCCCGCGACGGCCGAACCGCAATCCCCGGCTCCCGAGGAAAAGAGCGCGCCCCAGCCTCCGCGGAAACGCTTCACCAAAAAGGACCTTGTGGCGGATCCCGAAACGGCCATCACCGACGACGGCATTACATGCTGCATCTGTGGCCAGCGCTTCAACACGCTGACGGCCCGTCATCTGAAGAACCATGATATCAGCGTGGAAGAATACAAATATCTGTGCGGCTACACCTCCGCCCAGAAACTGATGTCCTTCAACCTTGCCGCCACCATGGCGCGCAATGTCCAGAAGGCGCAGGCCGCCCGCAAGGCGCGGCTGCAGGAACGGGAAAATCCGGCCTAGAGCGTTTTATCCTTTTCCGTTTTTTGTCCATGAAACTGGGGACTTCCGGGTATTTTCCGGGAGTCCCCCTTTCTTTTTTTGCACTGAAAAACATACTTTTCTTCTATGTTTTATGCCGGAAAAAACCGTGAAACAACCGCCGCGCGCCACTGCAAAACCCGCGCAGGTACTGTCGGCACAGCACACAGGCAGGCCATTCCGCCCCTCAAAATACCTTTATTTCCCCAAAAACACATTTTCAAAAATTTTTTGCATGGAAAAATGCAATTCTATTTACATGAACCGGCCTTTGCTGTAGCCTACACCCCGTTAAGACTTATGACGACATGCCGCATGGCCTTCACGCCGACACCGGCCGCCCTGCCGCAAACGGAGCCGAACAGTGGCAACTCCATGGAACCATCCTGTCGCCTCCCTCCCCTGTCCTCAGAAGAGAGAGAGAGAGAGAGAGAGAGAGAGAGAGAGAGAGAGAGAGAGAGAGGCTGACGCGCTCTCCCCTCATGCCGCTTGTTTCGCCCTGTCGTCCTGTCCCGTCCGAATTTTCCGTGTGCTCGACGGTTTTGTGGCATGCGCCATCGTCTACGCGGTTCGTGTTCCAAGAATAAAGCATGCCGGGAACTTCCGGTTCTTTCATCGGAGGGTCCCAGTCGTTCATCCTTTACCCTTTTCCGGGCATCGACACATCCTTGTGCGTCCCTGTTCCCATGCTGCGGCAAACCGGTACCCCGTCCAGAAGGTTCCGCTCTTTTCATGCGCGCATACACAGGCTCTCCGCAGGCTCCGGGTCCCGGGGAAGGCTGCCTGTCCGCCCGTCGGACGGCACGCGTATCCTGTGGAGGACGTATGCGTTTGACCCTGGCGAAGAAGATCGGCGGCAGTTTCGCCCTTCTTCTTGTCTTCACCGGCATCATCTCGTACATGGCGGCCAAGGCCATGTCCGAAGGCAGCGCCGTTTCCGAGAGCATGGCGAACGACGCCATTCCCAAACTGACCATCTTCAATTCCATGCAGGGCAATCTGCTGCTGGCGGCCATGCAAATCCGCGTCTTCTTTGAAACCGCGGATATGCAAAGCTACACGCTCGGACAGAAGTACCTCAAGATTTCGCAGGAAAAATTCAAGGAGCTCGAAGCGCTCAACGAAAAATATCCCACGCCGGAAGGCACGCAGTTCATCCAGAAATATGACGAGCTCATCAACCGCTACGTCGAAAGCATCGCCAGCGGTTTCGCCGTTCAGGAACAGGCCGAAAAAGCGACGCAGAACATGCTTGACCGGGCCGCCTACGCCCGGCAGATGTTCGGCAAGCTGATTGCGACCATGGGCGAAACCCAGCGCGGCTTTCTGGCCGACGGCAATCAGAACGCGGTTATTCAGTATTCCCGCAATCTTGTGCAGGCCAGCGCCTTTCTGCAACAGCTGGAAAGCATTCAGCGCGAACTGCTGATTGCGGATCGCCGCCACGACACAAAGGCGTTCTCCGCCCAGCTCGAGGCCCTCGCCGCCATCCGCCGCGACGCGCAGGACATCCGCGCGAATCTGCTGCGTCAGGAATGCCGCGACATGTTCGACGAAACCCACACGGCCCTCGACAACTTCACCCAGCAGGCCAACGAAATGATCCGCCTCCAGCTCAAGCGCATGGAGCTGGGCCAGGTTCGCATCAAAAGCTACTCCGAGGCCTATCAGGAGCTGGACAAATCCGCCATCCGCCTTTCCGGGCGCGCCATTGACACCGTCGCCCGGACCAATACCATCCTGAGCAGCTCGCAACGCATGCTCATCATCGCCTGTATCGTGCTGCTGGTCATCGGCGCGGCCTTCTCCAGCATCATCACCCGCATGATCACCCGCCCCGTGAGCAAGACCCAGATATTCGCGCGGGCTGTGGCGCAGGGGAATCTGGATCAGCAGCTGGATATTTCCCGCAAGGATGAAATAGGCATGCTGGCCGACGACCTGCGCAGCATGGTCGCCACCCTCAAGCAGAATATCGTCGAGGCGAACCACAAGACGGAAGAGGCCGACAAGGCCACGGCAAGGGCGCAGGAAGCCACGCAGCAGGCGCAGGAAGCCGCCCGGTTCGCCGAAAACGCCCGCAGGGAAGGCATGGTCGCCGCGGCGACGGATCTGGAACGCCGCGTGGAAATCATCTCGTCGGCCGCCGTGGAGCTGGAAGCCCAGATCGGCAATTCCGCGGACAACGCCTCCCACGCTTCCCGCAGCCTGCAGGACGTGGCCTCGGCCATGACGCAAATGACGGCCAGCATTCAGGAAGTGGCCCGCAACGCGGCCCGCGCTTCGGAAATGTCCTCCAAGACCCGTGAAAATGCCGACGACGGCAAGGAAAAGGTCCGGCATTCGCTGGAAAGCGCCCAGGCCCTGCGGAAGCTCTCGCTGACGCTCAAGGGCAATATGGGCGACCTGCAGGAAAAGACCGACGCCATCTCCCAGATCATGGGCGTCATTTCCGATATTGCCGATCAGACAAACCTGCTCGCCCTCAACGCCGCCATCGAGGCCGCCCGCGCCGGCGAGGCCGGACGCGGCTTTGCCGTGGTGGCCGACGAAGTGCGCAAGCTGGCCGAAAAGACCATGGTGTCCACCGCCGACGTGGGCAAGGCCACGACGGCCATCGCCAAGAGCATGCAGGAAAGCATGGAAGCCGTGGATTCCGCCGTCGCCCAGGTGGAAAAATCCACGGAACTGGCCGCGCAGGCCGAAGAAGCGCTGGAAAACATCGTGACCGAAGCGGAATATTCGGCCAATGAAATACGTTCCATCGCCACCGCCTGCGAACAGCAGTCCGCCACCAGCGAAGCCATCGACCGCTCCATTCAGGATGTGAACTCCATGACCGCCGGTTCCACGGAAGCCATGAGTCAGTGTTCGCAGGCCGTCTCCGAACTGGCCAAGCAGTCGCAGGAACTCGATTCGCTCGTGCGTACCATGAAGGCCGGGTAAACCGCCGCGCCGGACGCGCCGTCGCCACCGACCGGACAGCCCTGTCCCCGGGGCTCACGGCTCCGTCCCGCACTTCGGCCATTCTCGTTGTTCCCCGCAGCGGGCCCACTGCCCTCCCGCCCGCTGTGGGCGGCACAAGGAGAGCGGCGGACGACCTGCCCACGTCGTCCGCCGCTCTCCGTTCGCAACCTGCGGTCAAGGACGGCGCGCGCCGCCTGTCGCCCCCCAACGGCACGGACACGTCGCCCCGGAGACGGTTACCATGCGGAATCCCTCTCGCCTGACATACGGCCTCGTCTGTCTTGCCGTGGCCCTGAGCCTGTCTCTTCCCCTGCGGGCGCTCTCCTCCGAGGCGTCCGCGCCCTGGCTTCTCGAAAATCATCCCCTCACGACCTTTCCCGACAAGGACAGAACCGCCGCCGCGGAACGACGCGTCGTCCGCATCGGCTGGTTCAGCCAGTACGGCCCGTTTCACAGCAAGGACAATGCGCTGTGGGGCTATGTTCCGGCCCTGTTTGAAGCCCTCGATCATTTCATGGACTGGGATATCCAGTGGGTACAGGTCTCTCTGGACAACGTGAAGGACAAGCTCGCCTCCGGCGACATTGATCTTGCCTGCGGCATGATCCGGACCCCGGAACGCATGCGGGATTTCCAATTCTCCAATATCAGGGCGGGAATCTATGCGACCACGCTGCACGTGCCGCGCGACAGCGCCGTCCATTACATGGACTTTGCGGATTTCGACGGACTGACCATCGGCTTCTATCACGGGTCCTATCACTATGAAATCTTCCGCAACAGCGCGCAGAAGAACAACTTTGCCTTTCATCCCGTCTTTTACGACTCGGCTGCCGCCATTGCGCGGGACCTTGAGGCCGGCAGACTGGACGGCTATGTGGACGGCAGCCCGGACGGCGGGAAGACCAAGGTGGTCGGCATCTTCGACTCCCGCCCCTTCTATTTCGTCGCCGCCCGGGAGGACGACTACTTCATTCCGCATGTGGACGCCGTTCTGAGCCGCCTCCAGATATTCAACCCCCGGCCGCTCTCCAATTTCCTGAATACCTTCGTCGATCCGGGCAATCCCATAAACATCGCCCTCGACAGGGAGGAAAGCGCCTGGCTCCAGACGCGTCCGACGCTCCGCGTCGCTCTCAGCAATCACGCCGAAAGCGTCTCCCGCCGCGGCGACAATCTCTTTCTTGAAAATTTCGTGGCCCGGATTGCCCGGAACATGGGTATCCGGCTGGAATACGTGACGGCCCCGGATTACGAATCCTGTCTGACCATGCTGCGGGAAAACAAGGCCGATATCGTCTCCAACGTCTTCCCCGGCAGAAATTTCAGAAAACAATACCGGATTGCCGCGGGACTGCCCTACTACAATCCGCAGATCACCCTGGCTTCCACGCAAACGGTCGTTCCCGGCAGCGGCCTGCGCATCGGCGCCACGCGCGAAATGCTCAGCGTGCGCGCGGCCTATCGCTTCATCTATCCCGCGGACGACGTGCGACTGTTTGAAACGGAGGACGACTGTTTCTCGGCGCTGCAACAGGGCAAGATAGACGCCTATATTCCCTTCTATCCGGGCCTGCCCCACACCAAGTACGACGCGCGCCTTGCCTATCAGACGACCCTGGCCTTCTATCCCATGGCGCTGGGCTTCAATCCCCAGCTCCCGCCGCAGGTCCACAGCATCCTTTCCAAGGGTATCGCCGGACTCTCCAACGCGGAAATAGAATCCCTCCTGCTGGAGGTTCCGCCCCTCACGGGCATGAACCTGCTCATGTATCTTGCGCGCAACTACTACGGCGTCCTTCTGGCCGTGGTGCTCATCCTCTGCGCCCTGCGCGTCTGCATGGCCCGAAAGGAAGTCCGGCGTCTGAAGGAAGTCGCCTATACGGACCTCGTCACCCAGGGCATCAACCGGGCCTGTTTCCTGCGCAAGGCTGCGGAACGGCTTGAAGAAAAGCGCCCCTGCTACATCCTCAGCGCCAATATACGCCACCTTATCCACATCAATCAGCTGTACGGCTGCAAGTACGGCGACGCCGCCATCAGGGCCTGCTATTCGGCCCTGCGCATGTCCGGCTCGCCCCGGGACCTCGTCGCCCACGGCGGCGGGGGGCGTTTTCTCTGTCTGTGGTATGCCGAAAACGACGCGGCCCTGGAAGCCCGCCTGCAAGATATCTTCAAGGTTTTTGCCACCTACGGCGAACGCCTCGGCCACCTCGTGCTGCTGACCGTGGGCATCGTCCGCGTCGCCTCCGATTTCGACAAGTCGACGACCTTCGTCGCCGCCGCGGAAACGGCGCAGAACAGCATCAGCAAAACCGCCTACAAGTCTTCCTTCGCCTACTACAGCGCCGACCTCGAAGAAGAAAAGCAGACCACCATACAGATTGAAAACAGGATGCTAGCCGCTCTGGAAGCAGGGGAATTCCAGGTCTATATCCAGCCGCAATTCGTGCTCCAGACCAGCACCATCAAGGGCGGCGAAGCGCTGATCCGCTGGCAGCCCTCCTCGGGGGAAACATTCTCGCCCGAACAGTTCATTCCCGTCTTCGAGCAGAACGGCTTTATCCGCCTGATCGATACCTTCGTGCTCGAGCATGTCTGCCAATGGCTGCGCCGACGCCTTGATCAGGGCAAGGAGGTCGTGCCCATTTCCGTCAATCAGTCGCGCGCCCTCTTCCTGACGGAAAACTATGCCGACAAGCTGCTCGAAACCCTGCGGCGCTATAATGTCTCCAAGGATCTCGTCATTATCGAAGTGACCGAAAGCATGGCGGAAAGCAACATGCCCCTCCTGCTCAAGAACCTCCGTCTTCTCAGGAAAAACGGCATGAAGATAGCGCTGGACGACTTCGGCAAGGGATACTCCTCGCTGGCCGCCCTGCTCAAGTTCCCCATAGATATCCTTAAACTCGACAAGGAATTTCTGGAGAACGAACGCTACGATCGCCTCCTCAAACCCATCATCGCCCTCGGCCGTGAACTGCACATGAAAATCCTCTGCGAAGGCATCGAAACCATGTCCCAGTTCAACCAGCTCAAAAAGCTGGGCTGCACCTACGGTCAGGGCTTTCTCATGGCCAAGCCCATGCCCCTGAGCGCCTTCGAACGCTTCATGGAAGGCACGCTGCGCGTGGACATGCTGCAACACTAGGGCGTGTTAACACTAAATCGTTTTTCTGGGGGGAAGGAAACCCCCTTGGCTGGCGCACAAGGGTGTTTCCT
>CAJMRA010000094.1 GCA_905215675.1 uncultured bacterium
TACGGCCTGTCGTTTCGCGGAAAAAACGCGGTTTTTCCGCTCACTTTGGGCCGGACGGCGCTGTGCTGCCGCCTCGCGTTTCACCTTTTTCAAAGGTGAAACGCTCTAAGAAGGATAAACAGCGCCGTTCTGCAATAACTATTTTGAAAGACAGCGCTTTTTCGTGAAGTGACAGACCGTATGGTTTGAAGCGCAACGCGTTGCAGACAGAAACGGCTCTCATGTTTTTGGAAAAAAAGGGAAAAAAACGCTTTACAAGTGCGGGGCTTTTGCCTATGTTCCTTTTTGCGCGCTCGTAGCTCAGCTGGATAGAGCAACAGGCTACGAACCTGTAGGCCAGGAGTTCGAATCTCTTCGGGCGCACCATTTTTCAAGGGATTTTACCGTAATGGGTAAAATCCCTTTTTTCATATGTTTTTCTTCGAGAGGAGAGCGCATGAAGCTGGTCAGGAAAAATCCCGCCCCCCTTTCTCCGTCGTCGCATCCGCGGCCCGCGGCGGCACAGAACGCGCGTCCGCAGACGCGGCGCGCGCCTGCGCGGCATCCGCAGCCCCCGTCCCGTCCTCTGCCCCGTCCCCGTCGTGCCGGAGTCGGCAAGGGGCTTGCGGCAGCCGCCCTGCTGTCGATTCTGGCCGTGGTCGCCGTCGGCTACTGGGTGACGCGCGACGATGAACAGAGGGACGCCTTGCGGCGGGATGCCGGCGCCCTTTTGCGGCGCACGACGCAGGGGACGCCGCTGGAAGGTCTGGCCGCGCGCCTGCTTCCCGCGGAGGATGCTCCGGGCCTTTCCTCCGGCGGGACCGCGGTCGAACTGGCGGAAGCGGCGGACGTTTCCGCAGCGGAGGACGGTTTTCTGGCCGGACAGGTTATCACCGCGCCGGTAACGCCGCCTCCGGCCGTGCCGTCTGACGAGCCGTTGCCCGTGCCGCCGCAACTGCGTTCCGATGATCGCGTGACGCCGACTTTTGTTACCGATCTGGCCCGTTTTTTTGTGGCGCGGTATGCGGCCTCCGGCGGAGGCGGCCCCCTGTCCCTGTCCGTGCGGCAGCTGAATCAGCATTACGGCTCGCGCCTGACAGGTCTGGCGGCGGGCGGCGGCGATGTTCAGGCCCGCCGCGCCGCCATACTGCGCTATGCGTTTCATCCCGCCATGTTGCAGGCCCTGTACGATATCTATGCAGATCGCTTTCTGGATGCCGTCATACGGGAGGCCATGCGCCCGGCCGGAGGAAAAGGGCTTTCCGAAGCGCAGACGCAGCGGCTGTGTCTGGCCGTGGGAGGGCGTCTTGTTCTGCTGGCGGGCGCGCTGGACGGCATACGCAAGACGCCGGATGTGCCTACGCTACTCTCTGCCGTGGAGACGCGGGCACAGGAAGCGCAGGCGGCCATGGAACGCATGCAGGGAGAAATGCTTCGGATGGAGGAGTTGCAGGCGCGGGGGGGAAATGCCGTGGCCGTGGCCCGCAGCCGTATTGTTGCCGACAAGGAGGCGGCGGCCTACAGGGCCGCGCTTCAGGGGCGCGACGAGGCCCGGCGCGCCGTGGCGGCCGCCGTACGCCGGGCAGGCGGGCAGGGGCTGGACGATGCGACCCTGATCTATCTTGCCGAGTGGGTGGATCGCCGTTTGCGCACGGATGCCGGAGCAGGGGAAACCGTGGGCGTGGCCGCGCGCCTGTTGCGTGATCTGGGGCGACGTTTCGCTCAGGCGGGGACGCAGGGGCTGCCCGAACCGCTGGAGCAGCGTCTTGCCCGCGAACAGCGCGAGGCCGCAGCGGCCCGGGCCGCTGCCCGGAACGGCGCGCTCCAGTCCGCGCCGCAGGCGGCCCCCGGCGGCGCGCCGACGATTCCGGCAATTCCGGCTGCTCCGGGTTCCGTCGGCACGCCGCAGCCCCGGATCGACACGGCGACGTCGCAGCCTCCGGCCGCGCCGCCGTCGCGGGAACGCCTGCTGTCGCATCCTCCCGCCCTGCCTGCCGGAGGCGCCCTGACGCCGCCCGTCCCCCGTTCCGGGGAACAGGCGGGGGAGGCCCGGCCGTGAGGCTGCTGGTCGTGGGCGGCACGCGCAGCGGCAAGAGCGCCTTTGCCCAGCAATGGGCGGAGCGGCGGGCGGCGTCCCGTCTCTATGTGGCGACCTGCCGCGTCGAGGATGCGGAGATGGCGGAACGGGTACGGCGGCACAGGGAACAGCGCGGCGCGGGCTGGTCGTGTCTGGAGGAACCGTTGCGCCTGCCCGAGGCGCTTGAGGAGGCCTGTGCCGTTCCAACGCCTCCCGGCGTGGTGCTGCTTGATTGCGTCGGCCTGTGGATTGCCAATCTTATGGCCGGGGAGCTGTCGCCGGATACCGTGCAGGAGCGTGTGGAGGCGCTGGCCCGCTGGCTGGAGCGGGCTTTCCTGCCGGTTGCCGTGGTCAGCCCGGAATGCGGTCTGGGGCTGGTGCCCATGCACCCTGTTTCCCGCGCCTACCGCGACGCGCTGGGACTGGCCAACCAGCGTCTTGCCCGCGCCTGTGACGCCGTCGTCTTTGTCGCCTGCGGCCTGCCGCTGGCGCTGAAAGGGCGCGTTGACGATGAGAGCGTTTCAGCTTTGAAACGACAGGTTGAGGATTGAGATTCAGGGGGAGGGGAACCCCCTCAGCCGGCGCGTGAGGACTACGAGAACGCCTTTTCTCGCTGCGCTGTGAAAAGGCTGGGCCTCCCCCTGACCTCCACCCCTCCCCCAGCGCGCTTTATTCAGGAGGATGACGGGGAACGGTGACGCGCGGGACAAGGCGTGCATCGCCGTCCCCCGGCGGCGCGTCATGAGCATTTTTCTTTGAAAAAGGTGAACGCGAGGCGGCGGCCCAAGGATACGGAAAAGCCGCAGCCCGAAGGCTGCGGCCCGTGATTTTTGCGATATGGCGCGGCTTACATGACAAAGCGGTTCAGCAGGGCCGTCAGCTCCGTATGCAGCTTCTCGTCCTGCATGGCGAAATAAATATTCGCTGTCAGGAATTCCGCCCAGTCGCCAGCATCAAAGCGGGTACCTTCCATGCGGACGGCCATCATGCCGCGCGTATGGGCAAGGGAGCGCAGCGCGTCGGTCAGCTGAATTTCGCCGCCGATGCCGGGTTTCACCTCTTGCAGGTGATCGAAGATATCGGGCGTCAGCACGTAGCGCCCCACAATGGCAAGGCGCGACGGGGCTTCATGCTGCGCGGGCTTTTCCACCATGTCGCTGACGCGGAAAACCCCGGGGCTTACTTCCTCTCCGGCGATGATGCCGTAACGGCTCACCTTTTCCCACGGCACTTCCATGACGCCTATGACCGGCATGTTTTCGGACAGGGCTACGTCAATCAGCTGGCCGATGCCCGGCTTGCCGCTGAACATGAGGTCGTCGCCCACCATGACGGCAAAGGGCTCGTCTCCCACAAGGCCGCGGGCGCACAGCACCGCATGGCCGAGCCCCAGCTGCTTTTTCTGGCGCACGCTCATGATATTGACCATTTCGGCCACATGGCGCACTTCCTCCAGCTTGTCCAGTTTCCCGGCCCGCTCCAGGACGGATTCCAGCTGCAGGTTGTAGTCGAAGTGATCCTCGATGACGCTCTTGTCGCGGTTGGTGACAAAGATCACGTCCTCAATCTTGGACTGCTGGGCTTCTTCCACAACATACTGGATGACCGGCTTGTTGTAGATGGGCAGCATTTCCTTGGGAATGTTCTTGGTAGCGGGCAGCGAACGAGTTCCCCATCCGGCGACGGGAATGACGACTTTACGAATCGGACGCATGTCATCTCCTTGCACAGGCCATGAAACAAAGGGCGACCGGAAGGAAGCCTGTACCCAAACGGCCGCCTCCTCAAAAGCGTATGCCCGACAGCGCAGGTTCAGCGCAGCTCGCGTGCGACGACCTCGGCCAGATCGTCGGCATATTGCGCCACCTTTTCCTCATTTTCCGCCTCAATCATGATACGGCACAGGGACTCCGTACCGGAATAGCGCAGCAGCACCCGCCCGCGATCGCCCAGGGCCTCCTCGATTTTGCGCACGGCCTCGCCGATGGCGGGACGTTCCTCGAAGGGCAGCTTCTTTTCCACCCGCACATTGACGAGCTTTTGCGGGAAGAGTTTCAGCAGACCGGCCAGTTCGGACAGGGGGCGTTCCTTTTCCCGCATGATGCGCAGCAGCTGCAGCGCGGCCAGCAGGCCGTCGCCGGTGGTGCTGTACCGGCGGAAGATCAGATGACCGGACTGTTCTCCTCCCAGCATGGCGTTTTCGCGCCGCATGGCCTCCATGACGTAGCGATCGCCCACCTTGGTGCGCAGCAGCGTGCCGCCGCGTTCCTTCATGAAAATTTCCAGCGCCATATTGCTCATGACCGTGGCCACCAGCATCTTGTGCGGCAGCTCGCCGCGCGCCATCATGGCCCCGGCGCACATGGCCATGATCTGGTCGCCGTCCAGCACGTTGCCCTTTTCGTCCGCCACGATGAGCCGGTCGGCGTCGCCGTCCAGGGCAAGCCCCACGTCCGCGCGCACTTCGCGCACCTTGGCGACGAGCGTTTCGGGATACAGGGAGCCGCAGTGTTCGTTGATGTTCAGTCCGTTGGGTTCGGCCCCTATGCGGAAGACTTCGGCGCCCAGTTCCTCCAGCGCCAGCGGGGCCACCTTGTAGGCCGCGCCGTTGGCGCAGTCGATGACGATGCGCAGGCCCGAAAGCGTCATGTTGGTGGGAAAGCAATTCTTGGTATACACGATATAGCGACCGCCCGCATCCTCAATCTTGGTGGCGCGGCCGATCTTGTCCGGGGCGGGGTAGGGCCAGCGGAAATCCGGGTCCAGCACCATGGCGGAAATCTCGTTTTCCACCTCGTCGGGCAGCTTGAAACCTTCGGCGTCGAAGAACTTGATCCCGTTGTCGTGATAGGGATTATGCGAGGCGGAAATGACCACGCCCAGATCCGCCCGCATGCTGCGCGTCAGGAAGGATATGGCCGGCGTGGGCAGCGGACCGGTCATGATGACGTGCATGCCCGCCGCGCACAGGCCGGACGTCAGGGCCGATTCCAGCATGTAGCCGGAAAGGCGGGTGTCCTTGCCGATGACGACCTTGTGCCGATGCGGACCGGAACGAAAACGTATGCCCGCCGCCAGCCCCAGCCGCAGGGCCACTTCCGCCGTCATGGGATAGGTGTTGACCGTGCCGCGCAGGCCGTCGGTACCGAAGAAACGTTCAGACATGAAAACTCCTTGCCGCCCGGCGGCATGAGGTGAAGTCCTTTTTCCGCGCCCCGGCGTGCCCGAAGCCGGGACGCCTCCGCTGCGGAACGCTGGAGCGTTCTGCCTTTGAAAAGGTAAAACGCGAGGTGGCGGCGCTGCGCCGCCCGGCCAGAATCGAGCGGAAAAACCGCGTTTTTTCCGCGAAACGACAGGCCGCGGGGTTTGAAACGCACAGCGTTTCAAACTGCAAATGTTCTACCTGATGCGCGTGACCGTGACGGCCTCCACGCTGGGACTCAACAGCGTCATGCCTTCCGGCAGACGAATCCGGGGGTCAACCTGCGCGCTCTTGCCCACGTCCATGGGCGGCGGAACCACGATGGCCTCCAGTTTGCGCAGGTAGGAAACGCTGCGCACCAGGGCATCCGGCACTTCCACGGCAAGATCGATGCTGGGCGGGTCCACCTTGTAGGATTGCGGGTTCTCCGTTTCCAGCTTGAGCTTGCAGCGCCGTGAGAGGACGCTGCGCCCGCTGGTTATGGTATACTGCACCTGCACGGCCGAGGGCACGGCGTTGACGAGGCTCGGCGTATCCAGCAGCAGGGTCTGGCGCACCGTCGTTCCCGCGGCCTTGGGGTCCAGCCGGATGGTCACCGGCAGATAGGAAAAGTCCGAAACCACGGATTCCGGCCCCCGCAGGATGACGGTCGCCGGAGACGTGCTGACATTTTCCACCGTCAGGGCGTTGCTGCGCAGCGGCGATTCCACCACGGTCTTGATGGGAACGCTGCGTTCCATCAGGTTGTCCGCCGTAATGACGATGCGGGGCGGCAGCACGTCCACCACCTCGAAGGCCCGGAATGTGCCGTCCATGTTTTCGCTGGTGAGCGGGATGATGGTCGTGCCCTTCTTGAGATGGGACAGCTCCACGGACTGCACCAGACGCTGCTGCGGGATCGAGCGCAGCAATGTTCCCGGTCCGCGCAGCCGTACCGTGATCTTGTTGATCAGGCCGGAGGTCACCACGAGATTCTGAGGCATGCCATAATAGTTGATGCTCAGTTCCAGCTGTACCTCTGTCCGATCGCTGACGCTTACCATATACCACATCGCCACTGCCGCCACAACCGAGATGAGGATGGCAAGCAGCCGCGCCGTGGAGGAATCCTGTTTTCTAAAGGAGGTCATTGAGCACCTGCCGCAGACGTGCGCCGTCAAGATTGCGGTTCAGTTCGCCGCGCATGGCCAGGGATATTTCCCCGCGTTCTTCCGATACCACCACCACGGCGGCGTCCGTTTCCTCGGTTATGCCCAGCGCCGCGCGATGCCGCGTGCCGAAGGACTGCCCCTTGGCCACGGCCAGCGGCAGGATGCAGGCCGCCGCCAGAATGCGTCCCTTGCTGATGACGACCGCGCCGTCATGCAGCGGGGCCTTGGGATAGAAGATGTTCATCAGCAGCTGGCGGGAGAGCAGGGCGTCCACCCGTACGCCTTCCCGCTTGATCATGTCGCCGAGCTTCATGCTCCGTTCAATGACGATCAGCGCGCCGATACGCAGACGGGCCATTTCCACGCAGGAGGCCGCCACCTCCTCCACCAGCCCGGAGGTGGCGCTTTTCTTGCGGAAAAAGCGGTGTGTCCCGATTTCTCCCAGCGCCTGCCGGATGTCGCTCTGAAAGATGACGACAATCAGGATGAACAGGGAGCTGAAGATATGTTGCAGCAGCCAGCCCAGTGTGTACAGACCCAGCTTGTGCGAGATCACATACAGGATGGTGAGCAGCCCCAGACCGGAAAGCATGGCCAGCGCGCGCGAACCGCGCAGCAGCTGAATGAGCTGGTAGACCAGAAACGCCACCAGCGCCACATCCAGCAGGTCGCGCCAGTCCATGGTGAGACCTTCAAGCATGAAGCGTTCCCCCCGTACGCAGGGCGGCCGCCAGCCACAGCCCCTGACGCGCCGCGGCCACGTCATGCACCCTGTGCCAGAAGACGCCCTTTTCCCACAGCAGGGCCGTGGCCGTCTGCGTCGCCGCGCCGCGCCGGGACACGGGCAGTCC
Organism: uncultured bacterium; assembly: GCA_905215675.1. Classification (GTDB taxonomy): domain Bacteria; phylum Desulfobacterota; class Desulfovibrionia; order Desulfovibrionales; family Desulfovibrionaceae; genus Desulfovibrio. The sequence continues at coordinate 7,261 of CAJMRA010000094.1, forward strand.
CAGAAGATCCCCGAACAGGCTCTTCATGGAAAGCCCCACAAGAACGGGACGCCCGAAGCCCAGCCAGTCTTCCGCATGCGCCAGCAGCGCCAGATTGTGCTCCAGCGTCTTGCCGAAACCGATCCCCGGATCAAGGACAATGCGATCCTCCGGGAGGCCCGCCCGTACAAGGCTGTTGAGCGTCCGATCAAAAAAATCCAGCACATCGCGCCGTACGTCGTCGTAGGCGGGCGCCTGCTGCATGGTCGCCGGGCGGCCCTGACGATGCATCAGCACGTAACCGGGGCGATACTGCGCCAGCACGTCCAGCAGGGCGGGGTCGTAGGCGCATCCCGAAATATCGTTGATGATGGAAACGCCGCAGCGCAGCACGGCGTCCGCCGTGGATGCGTGATAGGTGTCCGCCGAAAGGCAGACGCCGGACGCGGCCGTCCGCAGGCGGCACAGGACGGGCAGCAGGCGGCGCAATTCCTCGTCGGAGGTCAGCGGCCGGGCGCCGGGACGCGAGGATTCCGCTCCGAGGTCCAGAATATCCGCGCCCTCGTCGCGCAGGCGCAGGGCATGCGTCACGGCGTCTCCCGTTTCCCGGTGTTCCCCGCCGTCAAAAAAGGAATCCGGCGTCACGTTGACGATACCCATAATGCCGAAAGGGGCGGACACATGCAGCGTCCTTCCCCCCAGAACGCGCCATACGGGGCGTGCCGCATGCCCGCCCGGAGCGGCGGGCATGCAATTTTCAGGAGCTTCAACCATACTGCTTCGATACTTCTTTTTCGGGAAGGAATGACCTTTTCCCCGACGGTACGCGCGGGACAACGACGACGCAGGCGCGTTTTCCCCGTCCGGGCATGCCGGACGCGTCGTGCGCCGGAGAAAAAAACGCAGGGGAAGAAATCCCGCGCCGCGCGAAGGATTTCTTCCCCTGCAACACGTCCTCAAAGAGAGACGTTCGGGACAGCCTCGGTGAAAACGGGCATGGCTGCTTTTCTCCCTGCGGCGTCGCCGCGCGGGATGCGTCCCGGCGGACGGTTTGCCGCGCTGTTTCCAGAGCATTTTCAGTTTGAAACGCGTTGCGTTTCAAACCATACGGCCTGTCGTTTC
>CAJMRA010000095.1 GCA_905215675.1 uncultured bacterium
CCCCACCCCCCCCCCCCCCCTCACAAAAAAAAACAACCAACCAAACAACAAACAGCGGGACGGCACACATGACGACGCCATTTGCCATGCGGGAAGAACTCATAGACGCGCTGCGGCGGGATTTGCTGGGCCCGGCGGACGGGCCGGAGGAAGAGCTTTCGTCGCTGGATCGGCAGGTAACGCGGCGCTATCTGACGGGCATGCTTGCGCCCGGCGGCAGGCGGGTTCCCGCACCGTCGGGGAGCGGGGCCGCGCCCGCGCCGGAGGAGGCCGACGAGGCGACGGAGAGCGGCGAAACGCAGGCGGATACGCTGGCCATGGCAGGGAGCGACGGCCCGGATGAAAGCACGGAACGGGAGCCGGTGCTGGTGGACAGCCTCCTGCCGTCAAGCGCGGGCCTGTCCTTTCTTGTGGACGGCGCGGAAGACGCGCTGCTGGTGCGGACGGGCTGGGGCCGGTATGAGCAGCGGGACGGCGAGGACGCGGGAGCGAAGGGCCGCAGGGCGCAGGTCTGGAAACGCCGCCCGGTGACGCCGGAGGCCGTGCGCCTGCCCTTGCGGGAGGGGAACGGCAGCATGCCGCTTGCGACGGAAAGCCGGGTGGAACTGACCTGGCGCATCCGCCGCCGGGATGCGTGGTGGCATGTGTCGCTCTTTCTGGTCAATGCGGCCTCCCGCGGGCACGTCCGGGACGACGCGTTCTGGATTTTCCAGCCGGAACTGCGCGTGGAGAGCGCCGACGGCGCACAGCGCCCCGTCTTTGTGCAGCGGCGGACGGCGGGGCTGCAACGCCGGAACCTTGATCCCGACGAACAGGACGAGATGGAGGGGCTGGAACTGCGCTATCGGCATTGCCGCACGTTCGGCAAGGGGCACGGCTGCGCCGTGCGTGCCCTGCGGGAGGAAAGCGACCCGCCGGAACGGGCGCGCATGCTGGAGATCGACTTTCTGCCGGTGGCCCATGTGCCGGGGCAGACCCCGCGCACGGAGGAGGACGATCCGGGGCTGCGGGGTATCTGTCTGGATATGCGCGACCTTGCCGCCATGCCGAAGGAAAACCTGCTGGAGAACCTGCGCCGCATCACCGCCGCGTATGGCGTCTGGGTGGAGAATCTGCAAGGGAGCGTGCGGGAGCCGGACCTTGCCCGGAGCGCCGAAAAGGCGCGGGATGACGCCCGGCGGGCCCTGCGCCGCATGGAAGAAGGCATCGACGTGCTTGAACGGGACGACGCGGCCTTGCGGGCCTTTCGCTTTGCCAATCAGGCCATGCATTATCAGCGCGTGCACAGCATTTATGCCCGGCGCGTGCATGGGCAGCAGCTTGATCCGCAAACGCGGCGGCAATGGCTGACGGAGTGCAACATTCCGAGCAACCGCAGCTGGCGCTTGTTCCAGCTGGCCTTTGTGATCAGCAATATTCCCGCGCTGGCCTCGCCGCTGCATCCCGAACGCAGCGGCGAGGCTTACGAGGCCGTGGCGGAACTGCTCTGGTTTGCCACCGGCGGCGGCAAGACGGAAGCCTATCTGGGCCTGACGGCCTTCACGCTGGCCCTGCGGCGTCTGCATCCGCAGCTGGGCGGGCTGGATGCCGGGCACGGCGTGGGGGTGTTCATGCGCTATACGCTGCGCCTGCTGACCTTGCAGCAGTTTCAGCGCGCGGCGGCGCTCATGTGCGCCTGTGAAACGCTGCGCAGGAAGGACCCGGCCACGTGGGGGGACGAACCGTTTCGCCTTGGTCTGTGGGTCGGTTCGCGATCCACGCCCAACCGGCTGGAAAGCGCCGCCCGGCAACTGGAGAGTGAAAACCGGGGGGCGGCCTCCGGCTACGGATCGCCCTTGCAGTTCAGCGCCTGCCCGTGGTGCGGCGCGCCCATTACGGCAAACAATGTGCGCGTACAGCAGGGAACGACGCGCGCCGACCGCTGCCTGACGTTCTGCGGCGACAACAGCGGGCTGTGCGCCTTTTCGCAGAAGAGGGCCCCGGAGGAAGGGCTCCCCGTCATGGTGGTGGACGAGGAAATTTACCGTCGGCCGCCCGCCCTGCTCATCTCCACGGTGGACAAGTTTGCCCAGATGCCCTGGAAGGGGGAAACGGGCATGTTGTTCGGCAGGGTTTCCGGCCTGTGCCCCCGGCATGGTTTCATCTCGCCGGATGTGGATGAAAGCGTGGGGACGCGGCACAAGAAATACGGCGCCATCCCCGAAGCCACGGTCACGGCCCACGGTCGGCTGCGTCCTCCCGATCTGATCATTCAGGACGAACTTCATCTGATCAGCGGTCCGCTGGGTTCCATGACGGCCCTGTACGAAAACGCCGTGGACGCGCTCTGCTGCTGGACGCTGGACGGGCGCACGGTGCGCCCGAGGGTCATTGCGTCCACGGCAACCATCCGGCGCGCGGCCGAGCAGGTGCGCCGCCTGTTCAACCGGCGGGTGGAGGTCTTTCCGCCTCCGGGGGTGGACAGCCGCGACAACTTCTTTTCCCGCGAGCGGCCTGTCGGCGAGCAAAGTCCCGGGCGCGTCTATATGGGCGTCTGTTCCATCGGGCGGCGCATGCCCCCGACGACGGTACGTCTTTACGCCACGGTCATGGCGGCGGCCCAGAGTCTTTTCGAGCGCTACGGCGCGGATGCCGATCCGTGGATGACGACCGTCGGCTATTTCAACTCCGTGCGGGAGCTGGCGGGGACCCGCCGTCTGATCGAGGACGAAGTGCGCAGCCGCCTGTGGGATTCCCGGCAGCGCAGCGGCCTTGCCAAACGACGCCTTTCGCGGACCGAGGAGCTGACCTCCCGGCAGGCAAGCCACAAGATTCCGGGGATTCTGGAGCGGCTGGGAACGCCGTTCGAGGCCGCGGGCTCCGGCGGAGATGCCGGGGACAAGACCGGCAAGCCCTATGACGTGGTGCTGGCCACCAACATGATTTCCGTGGGCGTGGACGTGGAGCGTCTGGGTCTGATGATCATGCTGGGGCAGCCCAAGACCACCTCGGAATATATTCAGGCCGGCAGCCGCGTGGGGCGTTCGTCCTCCGCGCCGGGGCTGGTGCTGACGCTCTACAACTGGGCGCGCCCCCGCGATCTGTCGCACTTTGAGGATTTTTACGGCTATCATGCCGCCTTTCAGCGTCATGTGGAGGCGCTTTCCGTCACGCCCTTTGCCGGGCGGGCGCTGGATCGCGGCCTGACGGGCGTGCTGATTTCTCTGGTGCGTCTGTTGTCGCTGGAGCTGAACGGCAACAGGTCGGCAAAGGAAATGCCCCGGCGGGAGGATATTTTCCAGCAGGCCTGCGACGTGCTTTTGCGCCGGGCGGAAAATATCACGCAGGACGTGGCCCTTGTGAACCGGATACGGGATATGCTGGACAGCCTGCGGGATGCCTGGCTTGCCCGGATACGTCAATGCGACGACTGCGGTCTGACGTATTCCCGCACGGACCGGACGGCGCATTTGCTGGAATCGCCGGACAGGACGCATGAGCCCTTTGCCTGCCCCAACAGTTTGCGCGACGTGGAAAAGACCGTCAATCTTGAGCTGAACACGGACGGAACCGGTCTGTTCTGTTGCAAGGAGTAAGCTATGTCTATTGTCGGAGAAGTGCGCCCGAGTCAGCTCATGTTCACTTTCGGCATCGGCGCGACGCTGGACCTGCCGGAGTTTTCGGCCCTTGTGCTGGGTCTGGACTTCTGGAAAAAGGACCTCTGCACGCCCGTTGCCGAGCCGCGTCTGCTGGCGGCCGTACAGCGCCTTGAGGGAGATCAGGTGCGGGAGCTGCGGCTTCCGCCCGTGCAGGAGAACGATACGGAACCGGCGGAAGCGGGCGTGCCTGTCGTGCCGTTTCCGCGCTGGATGCGCTGCACGGCCTGCGGGCTCATGGCCTCGCTGGAAAGCAATCTGTTTGAAAAAAGGGAACGCATGCGCATGCCGACGCAATTTGTGCATACAAATTGCAATGTTGCAAAAAATCCCAAATATCCGCCCCGGGCCGTTCCGGTACGCTTTCTGCTGGCCTGCGCCAACGGGCACCTTTCCGACGTGCCGTGGAATGCCTTTGTGCATGACGGCACGCCGTGTGCCGACCCGGAGCTGCGCATGAACGCCTACGGCATCACCGGCGATCTGTCGGATATTGTCGTTTCCTGCAAGTGCGGAAAGCAAAAGTCGTTGACGCAGCTGGAAACCGCCCTGCGCAGCAAACAGGCGCCCTACACATGCTGCGGCCTGCATCCGCATCTGCGCCGACAGGAACAGAATCCTTGCGAGGAGCGGCCGCACCTCGTCAATCTGGGGGCCTCGAACCTCTGGTTTTCGCAGACGGTGAGCGTTCTTTCCATCCCGGCGCGGCAAAGCAGGCTGGCGGGTATCGTGCGCGAAAACTGGGACAAGCTTTCGGATGTGACGGACGCTGCTATCGTGCAGTATCTTGCCCACCCCAAACGCATTGCCGCGCTGATGGACTTTTCTCCCGAAGAGGTCTTGCAGGCCATTGAAGCGGAGCGACAGGGCTGTCAGGATGCCGATATGCCGGATGATATCAAGTTGCCGGAATGGGAGATTTTCAGCGGACGGCAGCAGGTGCAGGCCTCTCCCGTGCTGGAGGTGCATGCCGTCGCGGCTCCGCGCGGCTTTGAGGATGCGTTTGAGGGCGGCATGCTGGCGCCGCGCCTGAGCGAAGTACGCGCCATGTACGGCTTTACCCGCCTGAATACGCAGCAGGAACTTGACCTGGGCATCATCTCCAGACAAAGTGTCGTCCCGCTGACGTGGAGTTCTCCCACATGGCTGCCCGCCTACGAAAGCCGCGGCGAGGGTTTCTTCCTGCGCCTGAGGGAAGATCGCCTGCAGGCATGGGAACAGCTCCCCGCCGTGCGGGCGCATGACGCCGCCTTTTACCGGGCGCATCAGGCATGGCGCAAGAGTCGCCGCTTTCCCGATCCCGAAGGCGGTTATCCCGGCCTGCGCTTTGTGCTGCTCCATACCCTCGCGCATGCGCTCATGCAGCAAATCGTGCTGGACTGCGGCTATACGGCGGCCAGTATCCGCGAACGCCTCTACTGTCGCACGCCCGGCATGCCCGGCGGCCCCATGGCGGGCTTTCTGCTCTATACGGCGGCCACGGACAGCGAGGGCACGCTGGGCGGGCTGGTATCGCTGGGCGGCCCGGAAACGCTCGGCCGCTACATTGCCCAGGCGCTGGAAAACATGCGCCTCTGCGCCTCCGATCCCCTCTGTGCCGAGCGTCTGCCGGATGCCGACGGGCGCGGCATTCACGGGGCGGCCTGCCATGCCTGCCTGTTCAGCCCGGAAACGTCCTGCGAATGCGGCAACCGCTATCTTGACAGAAACGTGCTTGTGAACACCTTTGCCGCCAGGCAGGAAGGGCTTGCCTTCTGGGGTTCCCATGACGCCTGAGGCTCCGGCGGTCCTGCACGCCTTTTGCGCCTCGGCGCCGCTGCCGCTGGTGCGTCGCATGGCCGACTATCTGCGTTCGGAGGCGGACAGCCTGTCCCCCGACGCATGCCGCGCCCGCTTCGGGCTGGCCGGCAATTCCTTTCTTGCCTTTCGCAGGCTGGCGGAATGCTTTTCCTCCCCCGCGGAGCTGGCGGCGGCGCTGGAAATCGGGGCGTTCTTTCTCGAACAGGCCCGCAAGCGGACAAGTTCCTTTGTCTGGTCCGGGCCCGCGTGCGTCCTGCAACCCGTCCGCACCACGGAACAGGTGCTGCTGGACATTATCGAGGGCGCGCAAAGGCACGTGCTGCTGGTCAGCTTTGCGGCCTACCGCGTGCCCTCGCTCCTGCAAGCCCTGCGCGAGGCCCTGCGCCGGGGCGTCTGCGTGCGCTTTGTGCTGGAAACCGCCGAAGACTCGGAAGGCCAGCTGCGTCACAGCGCCGCGCGCGCCTTTGCGCAGCTCCGGGGGGCCGGTTTCTATCACTGGCCCACGGAACGACGCCCCAGAAACAGGGCCGGGCATCCCGCCAAAATGCACGCCAAATGCGCCGTCAGTGAAACAACCTTTCTCATTACCAGCGCCAATCTGACCGGCGACGCCATCAGCGGCAACATGGAACTCGGCATGGTGCACCGCGACCCCGAAAAGGCCGCCCTGCTGCTCGCCCAGTTCGATCAGCTGATCCGCAGCGGCGAATTGCGGCCGCAAGGATAGCGGGCGGGGGGAAGGGAACCCCTTTGCTTGCGCCAAAAGGGGTTCCCTTCCCCCCGTGCCCCCCATCCCTCCCGAAACGCGCCTTTTCAGGGAGAACGCCTCCCCGATTTCTGCTTTCGTGCGGAAGGCCACGGCGCATGTCTATTGGCTGGAACATCTTGCCGTGGAAACAGGCCATCATGGTCACAGACAAAAGCGAGGCGGCGGCACAGCGCCCCCCGGCACGAAGCGAGCGGAAAAACCGCGCTTTTTCCGCGAAACGGGCCGCAGGGTTTGAAGCGCGCGGCGTTTCAAACGGAAACGGCTCTAAATTGTGCAACCAGCTATGATAAGCTTGTCGCAACATTACGGGCAGATATCACGATAGCGGCTTGTCTGATTTGGATATGACCTCCTGAATCTTTTTCTGCCATGCCAGTATGATAGCTTTGTTTCCTTCGGCCGCTACTTTAATAAGTACTTTCAGAGACTCTGTTTCTGCTCTATGAGTTCCAATATACCCGGAACGAATTAACCCGATAATATCGTTTTCTCGAAGATACGTGCCATCCAGGGCATTGCAACTGAGTCGAATGCCTCCTTTCGGCCCCTTGGATTCAGAGGAGTAAAGAATCTGTCTGAGGTGTTCCAGAGAAACAATAAAAGATCTATGATTATCAGATTCAATCGTACGTTTTACAAATTTAAAGAAAAAAGGATTACTATTCAGTCTGTAGTCATTCACCATACCACAAAAATCTGGGAGTTTCATACGGGCTACTTCATCATACAACTGCTGGTCAGGACGAAACAGCCAATCCCGTCCATTACCCTCTGACGCTCGTTCTTCAAGCATCTTGTATTGTATCATAACTATATTCCCTCTAGTTTCATTAATGTATATGAGATCGACTCCAAGCATCTGCTCCAAAGGCAATTTGTTTGCCGTATAAATTACCAGACGTTCATTACCTTTTTGAAACTCTGCCCTTCCTGTCACATCAGAAGAAATCATTTTGAAACCAGGAAGTTTTGATGCGTCTGCATGCACAACATTATCTTCATAAATATAGGCTCCAACAAGGCTGAGGCCGGAAGTCGCATTCTTCTTCAGGACAACCTTAGCAGGTATTACCTTATCTCGAAGACCAAAAGCATCTATTGCCACCTGGATTGCATTTTTTTGCCCCCAATGAATATTTGTTGCCTGTCTCCATCCAAGTAAAAGAGAAAACGCTGTTTCCAAAGCAGGTTGATTCGCTAAATTTTCTGACAGTATTCCAAGTAAATACGCACTAAGTTGAGGGGAAAGGCTAATAACGCATCCCTCATCAGGCAGGCATTCCTCCATCAGACGCAGCATCTGGACGTCAGAAATCAACGTTTTTATGCCCTGGAGCGATGCAGGTAACACTATACGCAGTTTCTCAATGGTAAGAAGAGAGTCAAATGTACTTACAGTTTTTTTTCGGATGGCAGTAGCCAGATAGCAACATGTCTTTGCGTCGCTGTATCGTACTTCCAACAAACAAAGGGTAGGCAGGTTGATTGACTGAAAAACAGAATGACGTTGCGTAAGAGTAAGACGTTCAAATCTCTGAGGCGAATTATACAGCGATAGGGAATATTCTTTATCAAAACGTATCAGAATCAAGGGCTTTCTTTGAACCCAGCGTACAAGCTGGTCAACGGTATTCATTCGGCACCCTCCTGTGCGGCGCGTTTTTCAACCAGAGTCAAATGATGCGCGTTGATGCGGCCATCGTGAAAAACGGTGATGCCAAGGGGGGCTTCCACATCCCGGCCCCGCTTCTTGTTCCCGTTGATATTGGACTTGTCGTGCTGTGCCGCCCCAGTTTTTCAAGCCTGCGGGACAGAGGATGGAACAAATTCCCCTCACAAAAGAAATCCACCGGCAAAGCCGGTGGTTCTTCTCATATGCGCCTGTAAGGCTCTGTTACCAGCAGCGCCCTAACAGACGCAAACGATCCGGCACGCGCATCTCTGTTACCGGCGGCCCGTAAACGGGCTACCGGCATAGGGGAGACGCAACTGGTCCCCCAGTTTGTCCTCATCCAATTGATGACGGATATACTCTGCAATC
>CAJMRA010000096.1 GCA_905215675.1 uncultured bacterium
GGCCGCAGGCCGTGCCCGTTGCGACGAAGGAAGCTACGGGCATCGACAGCAGAGCCAAGGGGGTTCCCTTCCCCCCGGAAGAACGATTTAGTGTTGACACACTCTAACACGACCGGCGTTATGGAAGCGTCAACGCGGGATCTTTGCAGCGCGGCCCTTTTGCGGCATTATGCACTACAGCCATGCACCACGGATACGACAAGGAGAACTCATGCAGGCTCTCGCAGACATCCCCACTCCCGCCCTTCTCCTCGATGAGGAGCGCTGCCGCCGTAATATTGCCCGGCTGAATGAGCATGTCCACGCCCTGGGGGCCGTCATGCGGCCCCATCTCAAGACGTGCAAGAATCTGGAAATCGCCCGCTGGTGCATGGAGCATCCGCAGGGTCCCGCCACGGTTTCCACCCTTGCCGAAGCGGAATATTTTGCCGCGGGCGGCGTCCGGGATATCTGCTACGCCGTCGGCATGGCGCCCGACAAGCTGCCGCGCGCCGCGGCCATTCGTGCCGACGGCACGGATCTGATCCTGACGCTGGACTCCATGGAAGCCGCCCGCGCGCTGCTTGCCTTTGCCCGCAGCCATTCCCTGACCTTCGCCGTCATGCTGGAAACGGACTGCGACGGCCATCGCGCCGGTGTGGCTCCCGACGATCCGCTGCTGGTCATTCTGGCCCGCATGCTGCGCGACGGCGGGCAGGATGTACGCGGCGTTCTCACCCATGCGGGCAGCGCCTACGACGGCGGCTCCCCCGGGGACCTCGCCAATCTGGCGGAGAAGGAACGCGCCGCGGCCGTGGCGGCGGCCGCCATGCTGCGCGACGCGGGCATTCCCTGCCCCGTCGTCAGCGTGGGCTCGACGCCGACGGCACGCTTCTGCCGCTCGCTGGAGGGCGTTACCGAAGTACGCGCCGGAACGCACGTCTTTCACGATCTTGTCATGCGGCGTCTGGGCGTCTGCGAACCGGACGACATGGCGCTTTCCATACTGGCTACCGTCATCGGCCGCCGCGCCGACGGCGGGCTGCTGCTTGACGCGGGCTGGACGGCCCTTTCCCGCGATCAGGGCGGCCCCGGAGGCTTTGCGGAACATGGCTACGGCCTTGTCTGCGATCTCGACGGACATCCCTATCCCGGCCTGTGCGTCCGCGATCTCAATCAGGAACACGGGCTGGCGTGCGGCCCCTATCCGCCGCCCCTGCCTGTCGGAAGCCGCGTGCGCATCCTGCCCGTTCACGCCTGTGCCACGGCCGCCTGCTTCGACGACTATCAGCTGCTGCGCGGGGGACGCCCCGTGGGCACGCTTTCCCGCTGTCGCGGCTGGTAGACGACGGCACGGGACGCGCCCGTTGCGATGAGCGTTTCAAACTGAACTTGCTCCAGGGCAATTTAAGTTTGAAACGCTGCGCGCTTCAAACCATACGGCCTGTCGTTTCGCGGAAAAAACGCGGTTTTTCCGCTCACTTCGGGCCGGGCGGCGCTGTGCTGCCGCCTCGCATTTCACCTTTTTCAAAGGTGAAATGCTCTAACGGTTCAGAATCTGGCCCAGACCGCCGAACAGGCCCCCGATGACGTCGCCCACGCTTCCGGCAATGCTGCCCAGAATACGCAAGATCGCGGTGCCCGCGCCGATGGACGTCCGGGGATTGTCCAGCGGCCCGTACACCCGCACGGGGAAGGGCGGAATACTGCCCACTTTCACGGACAGATTGCAATCCAGCTGCTTGCGGACAAGATGCACCCATCCGCCGCCCTGCGCCTGAAGATCGTCGCCGAGATAGAAGAAGTCGCTGCTCCGAACAACGCCGGAGCGGATATTGCCCGACGCCGAACAGCGCCTTATGGCCGTGGGCGTTCCCCGCCGCCGTCCGTCCCGTCCCCGATCCTGCACATAGCCGTTGACGAGCGACATTTTCCAGAGGCCGTTGAGCGACGACAGCCACTGTCCCCCCGCCGTCATGCGCTGCCGCAACTCCAGCTCAAGGGAACCGCGTCCCCCCACCGCCTTTGCGTCCGCGCGATCATTGCTGGCGCGTTCCACATCAATACCGTCGGCCTTGACGTCAAGCGCCAGATCGAGCCCCTTTTCAAAACGGGCGTCCACGGAAGCCCGCAGCGGCGCGCCGTAGCAATTGCTTCGGATATCGGCGCACCGCAAACGGCCGTCATGCAGTTTCAGGGGAATGGACAGTGAGGAAAGGCGGAATTTCCAGGCCGTCAGGCGCTGCACATGCAGCACGCCGTCCATATCGACGTTCTTCATGCTCCGCAAGTCCCAGGGCCCGGAATCGGCCTTGCCGCCGTCGTCGGGAAAGGCCGACGCCATGAAGGCGTCCAGATCAAAATCGGGAGATACAAGATCAAAGCGGACGGCGGGACGCGCCCCCTTCCACGCCACGGAGGCATCGCCCTCCAGGGCGAACAGGGGTGCGCGGGCTTCCATTCCCGTCACGGAAAGACTCCCCGGCTGCCCGCGAAACTGTCCCGACACCTGCCAGCGGCGCAATGGCCGGGGCAAGTCGGGACTCCGGCCGACGGCCTTGCGCAGCGTCGCCTCCAGATCGGGGCATTGCAGATGCAGCTTTCCCTGCCAGGAAGGCGTCTTCCCGCTTCCGTCCAGATGCACTTCGCCCTGCCCCTCCACGCCCAGCGTCGACAGGGCGGCGCGTTGCAGGGAAAACGAGGACGCGGCCACATCAAAGGAACATTGCCCGGCAACGCCCGCCGTCAGCCCCTGCGCCGACGCCATGTGCAGATTGCCGCGCAAGGCCGCATTTTCGGCCCGCAGACGGGAACGACCGCCGAAAACCAGCGGGCCGTCCAGCTGGGCGTCCGCCGCAAGTCCGGGGGCTTCAAGCCGGGCTTTCCACAAGGCTTCGATACGGACGGCCCCCGCGCCCTCCGGAAGAGCGCGCCCGTCGCGCGGCGTCGCATCCAGCGCAAGGCGCGTAAAGTCCCTGACGCCGCCGTCCATGCCGGGCCGAAAACGGCCGTGCGTAATATCGGCATGCAGCGTGCCGCGCAGACGGCGCAGGAAGGCGTCCAGCCCCCTGCCGCGACTTTCTATGGAGACTTCGGCCCCGCACCGTCCGGCGACAATGGGAAAGAACGAAACGTCCCGCGCCACGCCCGCCGCATCCGCATTCCGCATCGCCCCCGTAATGCTGTAGACGTTCTCCTCCCCCGCGCTCGAAATGAGGGTCTCCGCCGCAAGGCGGCCGCCGTACATGGCGGCTTCCGCCGTCAGGCGGGCTCCTTCCGCCCGCCCCTCCTTCTGTGGGCCGGGCGTGATGCGGACAGACGCATTGTCCAGCTTCAGGGGACCATAGCGCAAGCGTTCGGCCCCCAGACGGATGTCGAAGCCCACCTGAACGGAGGACGGCGGCGCTGCCGGATCATCAAATGCCGAAGTCAGCGGCGGATGCACATAGAACGGGGCCTCGGGCGCGCGGCCGACGGCTTCCGGCAGGGCCAGGCCGAGATCCACGGACGCGGACTTCAAATCCAGCGCCACCACCGGCGCGGCCCAGGAAGCGACGCCGCCGCTTCCCGTAAAGACGCTGCCCGAACTGCGGGCCGTCACGCGCGATACGCGCAGCCCCGTTCCGTCCAGTTCAAAATCGGCTTCGCCGCGCGTGATGTTGTCCAGCGCCCATTGCAGACCGGGAGGCAAATCGCGCGCGAAGTCCAGCCAGCGCGTCAGGCTCAGACGATGCGCTGCGAGATGCCCGCGCAACAGGGGCCATCCGCCGTTTTCGCCAAGGCGCGCCGCGCCGTCCAGCCGCGCGCTGTCTTCGGCCAGCTCCAGCCGCCATCGGCGCAGCAGCAGTTCCGGCTCGTCCGCGCGGCGTTCCACATGCCCGGCAATGCCGAACGGCACCAGCGCCGACGCCACACGCAGGCTCCCGCGCACATCCGCCGCTATCGTCCCCTCGCCGGGACGACCATCCACTTCCAGCGCAAGGCGCACGACGGGGAGCAGCGGCGGCAGCGCCGCCTGCGTTGCCAGCCGTATATGCGTTTTTCGTTCGGACCAGTCCGCAAGGGGCGCTTCGCCCTCCAGAGCGGCGTTGATAAGACCGGCCAGAGGCCGGGCCTTGGCGTCATACAAGGTCAGGCTGCTGCACCCGGCCTCGCCCTCAATCCCGCTCCCGTGCCCGCGCAGATTACAGCGGGCATTGACCAGTGACAGGGCGCTTCCATCGCGGGCGAACAGCACCGCCTGTCCCTGCTGCATCCGCACCCGAAAGGACGGCAGGGGCGGGAGGGCCGTTGCCGGACCTCCGTTTCCTCCCCCGGCCACAAAGCTGTCCACGGGCAGGGACGCCGTAATCTGCGGACGGTACAGCGTCAGGGCGGCCGGCAGCGCGTCCCCTCTCAGAATGCCCGTCAGGCTGGGCGTCGCCACCACATAGGCGACGGAGACCCGGAACCCCGGCCCGCCGACTTCCACATCGCCCGCCACAAGGCGCGGCGTCGGCAGCAGGCGCACGCCGACCGTGCCCAGCGAAATGGACACGCCGCTCCCCTCGGGCAAAAGCGCCCGCAGCCGCTGCGTCAGCGCCTGCGGATCACGCTGCACAGCCTGCAACGCGAGTCCCAGCGCCACGCCCAGCGACAGCAGGAGCACGAGGCAGACCAGCGCTGCCAGAACAAGACGACGGACAAGAAGACGCATGGATACACAAAACCGGAAAACAGGGGGAACAGGGGACGCTTGACGCACTCTTATGCCGGGGGCTAATTTATACTTTCCCCGCTGGAAAGAGTAAAAGGAACGACAGGGAACGCGCAGTGCGGAAAGCGCAGGCCGAAAGTGGAACAGCAACGGGAGGAACGCGCCGCCCTTCTTTTAGAGCATTTTTAGTTTGAAATGCTTCCATTTCAAACCATACGGCCTGTCGTTTCGCGGAAAAAACGCGGTTTTTCCGCTCACTTCGGGCCGGGCGGCGCTGTGCTGCCGCCTCGCGTTCTCACCTTTTTCAAAGGTGAAACGCTCTAGCGGACGACGCCCCGGGCCGACAGGCCTCAGGAAAGCTGTCCCTGCCGCGAGGACGGCGCGCTCTCGTCAAAATGGAGATCAAGCCCCGGATCCGCCTCCGGTTCCCGCCGCGCCGCATGCTCCGGCGCTGGAGCGTCAAAACTCAGGTGAAGCAGGCTGTCGCCTTCCGCCGCCTCGGCGGCGACAACGGGACGCGCCGCCGCAGCGGGCGCATCGCCTTCAAGATGCGCCATGCGCGATTCCAGCGCGCGCAGCAGCACGCGCAATTCGGCGTTGTCGTCCCGCAGCATGCGGCAGTAGCGCTCCTGACAGCGCAGCACATAGTACAGCATGGCGGAAATGCCGAGGAAACAGAGAAAGATAAAAAACATGATGGACATCATGGCAACAGCCCCCAGAGAGGTATTCACGCACAGGCGCAGGGGGTTTTATATCCGTTCAACCAGCATTGAGCAAGGAGAAGCCGCATGGCTCATCCCATAGTCCCCCATATGGTCATGGCCGACGCCCAGGGCAATATTTTTGACGATCCCGATTTGCTGATGGTCTGCCGACGCGGCGGGGAATGGGGTCTGCCCCGCCCGGACGAGCTCATGCCCCTGCCGGAGGAAAGCGAACTGTTCCTTCTGCCCGGACGGCGCGCCGTGGGCCTTGATCCGCAAAGCGGGGACATCGTGACCGGAGAAGAGGTCGCCGTGGCCGCCTTTGCCGCGCCCGCGCACACGCTTTCGGCCCATCCCGCCTACGAACAGGACGACGACGCGCCCCTGCTCCCCCTGTTCGCCTACGGCGCCGTCGGTTTCGCGCGCGACCGCTTCTATATCTGCGCGCGCAAGGTGGACGAGGATCAGCGCCAGCAATTCCGCCGCATTCCCCGCGCCCGCATCGAGCGCGGCGCCCGCGACGTGCTGGCGGCCCTGCCCCGCAACCGCCTTGCCCGCCACATCATCGACAACTGCGTGTATCGCTACGACTGCCCGGCGGCCCGCAATTTTGCCCTGGGCCGCTTTGAAGCGCCCCTGCCCAGCTCCCGATCCTGCAACGCCCGCTGCGTGGGCTGCATCTCCGAACAGGAAAAGGATTCGCCGCTGGCCGTCACTCCGCAATGTCGTCTGGCCTTTACGCCCACGCCCGAGGAACTGGCGGAAGTCATGCGCTTTCACATGGGCCGGGAGCTGGAACGGCCCGTCTATTCATTTGGTCAGGGCTGCGAAGGCGATCCGCTCATGAATCCCGATCTGCTCTGCGAAAGCGTCCGCCTCTTCCGCTCCGGCGGCGGCGTCGGCACCGTCAACTGCAACAGCAACGCCTCCCGTCCTTCCGCCGTGGAGGCGCTGGCCCGCGCCGGTCTGACCAGTCTGCGCGTCAGCCTCAATTCCGCCCGTCCCGACGTCTATGAGCGCTACTACCGTCCCCACGGCTACAGCTTCGGAGACGTGCGCGCGTCCATCGCCGTGGCACGCCGCCACGGCATCTTCGTCTCGCTCAACCTCCTGTTCTTCCCCGGCATCACCGATACGGAAGCCGAACTGGAGGCCCTCGCCCGCCTTGTAGGGGAAAACGGCGTCAGCATGATTCAGTGGCGCAACCTCAATATCGATCCCGACTGGTACTGGAATCTCATGGAAGGCATCCCGCACGGCCCGTCCATGAGTCTGGCCGTCTTCATGAAACGCCTGCGCCGTCTGTGCCCCTGGCTGCGTTACGGCTACTTCAACCCCTATGTGGGCGACAAGGCCGAACTCACGGCCCCCCTGCCCGGCGAATGGAGCCTCGACAAGGCCGATGCCAAACTGGCAAGCCGCCTTGCCGAAGCCAGGGAGGAAAGCGGACCGGAACGGGACGCATAGGGCAATTTCAGAAGGTGAAACGCTTTAGAACATTTTCAGTCTGCAGCCGGGAAATACAGGACCGGCGCGCCCTCGCCCGTCTGGACTTTTACGCCGTTTTTAGCTAGGCGTTTATTTTTACATCGCTAACCCGGGACGCGCCGATCGCCCCGGCGGAGAATGCCCATGAGCAGATTGACAGGCAGAGACTTCCTCAAGGAAACGGATTTCACGCCCGAGGAATTTTCCTCGTTGCTGGATTTGGCCGCCGCGCTCAAGAAAGCCAAAAAAAGCGGCGCGGAACCCCGTTTTCTGGCAGGCAGGAATATTGCGCTGCTGTTCGAAAAGGATTCCACGCGCACCCGTTGTTCCTTTGAAGTAGCCGCCTTCGATCAGGGGGCCCACGCGACCTATCTGGGCCCCTCCGGGTCGCAGGTGGGCAAAAAGGAATCCATGGCCGACACGGCGCGCGTATTGTCCGGCTTTTACGACGGCATCGAATATCGCGGCTTCGGGCAGGATATCGTGGAAACGCTGGCGCGCTTCTCGTCCGTGCCGGTCTGGAACGGCCTCACCAACGAATGGCACCCCACCCAGATGCTGGCGGATCTGCTCACCATGCGCGAACACAGCGAAAAGCCCCTTGAACGCCAGACCTTTGCCTATCTGGGCGACGCGCGCTTCAACATGGGCAACTCCCTCATGGTGGCCGCGGCGATGATGGGCATGGACTTCCGCTCCGTCGCCCCCAGGGCCCTGTGGACCGGCGATGACGTCTTTGCCGCGGCTCAGGCCATTGCCGCCAAAACCGGCGCCCGCATCACGCGCACCGAAAGCGTCGACGAAGGCGTCCGGGGCTGCGACTACCTCTATGCCGACGTCTGGGTTTCCATGGGAGAACCCGACGAGGTCTGGGAAGAACGCATCAAGCTTCTGACCCCCTACCGCATTACCGCCGACGTCATGGCCCGGACGGGCAATCCCGACTGCGGCTTCCTGCATTGCCTGCCCAGCTTCCACAACCGGGAAACGGTCATCGGCGAACAAATCTATCAGCGCTTCGGCATCGACTGCATGGAAGTGACCGACGAGGTCTTTGAATCGCCGCGCAGTCTCGTGTTCCCCGAGGCGGAAAACCGCATGCATACCATCAAGGCCGTCATGGTCGCCACGCTGGCCGACGTGCCGGACGATTTTGTCCCCGACATGCTGAAATAACGACGAGCGCGGTCGCCCGGCGGACTTCCCCGCAGGCACGGAGAAGGCGGCATCTTTCGCAAGATGCCGCCTTCTCCATTAGAGCATTTTATCTTTGAAATGGGTTGAGAGTTGAGATTCAGGGGGAGGGGAACCCCCTCTGCTCGCGCGAGAGGGGGTTTCCCCTCCCCCTGACCCCCACC
>CAJMRA010000097.1 GCA_905215675.1 uncultured bacterium
CCGGGCATCGTTCTTTTTGGGGTGCTGAAATGTTTTTCCTTCTTCGGGCGGCGCTATGCCGCTGCCTCGCGTTTCACCTTTTTCAAAGGTGAAACGCTCTAGGGTACTTGCCACACGGCCTGTGTCCCCCCTGAAAAAGCGCGTTGGGGGAAGGACGGGGCCGCTCCCGGGAAAAGTAAAAAGCCCCCGCCGGACCGTCGAATATCGGTCGCGCCGGGGGCTCCGTTTTCAAAGGTGAAATGCTCTACACGGCCCGGGAAATCATTTCAAAGAAGCGGCTGAACAGATAGCGGCCGTCGTTGGGCCCGGCGGCGGCTTCGGGATGATACTGCACGCTCATGATGGGCTTTGTCTTGTGGCGCAGGCCCTCAAGCGTAAAGTCGTTGAGGTTCACGTGCGTGGGTTCCACATCGCTCAGACCGTCAAGCACCACATGGAAGCCGTGATTCTGCGAGGAGATTTCCACCTTGCCGGTGGTATCGTCGCGCACGGGATGGTTGCAGCCGTGATGGCCGAACTTCAGCTTGGCCGTGGTTCCGCCCAGCGCATGGCCGATGAGCTGATGCCCGAGACAGATGCCGGTCACGGGGAAGACCTCCATCAGCCGCCGGATCAACGCTATCTCGTCGGTCAGGGTCGCCGGGTCGCCGGGGCCGTTGGAAAGGAAGACGGCCTTTGCGCCGCTGGCCCGGGCGGCCTCGAAGCTGAAGGAGGGTGGCACGGCCAGCGGCTCGAAACCCACCCTGGCCAGCAGGCGGAGAATATTCCACTTGACGCCGAAGTCGTAGACCAGCAGCGGCAGGCCGGTTCCCTTCCAGGCATAGGAGCCGTCGGGGCCGAGCTGCACGAAGGTCTGGACATTGTTTTCCAGAACGTAGGGAGCTTTGGCCGCCACAAAGGGGACGAGATTCTGTCCTTCCATGGTCGGCAGGTCCAGAGCCTTCCGGCGCAGGGATTCGGGATCGAGATCGCGGGTGGAGATGACGCCGCGCATGGCCCCGTTAAGGCGCAGATGGCGCGTCAGGGCGCGGGTATCAAGCCCTTCGATGCCGGGCACGCCCATGCGGATGAGGAACTCGGGCAGGCTTTCCGTGGCGCGCCAGTTGGAAGGCTGCTTGCAGCATTCCTTGACCAGCAGGGCGCGCATATGGACCTTTGAGGATTCCATGTCCTGCGGATTGATGCCGTAATTGCCGATGAGCGGATAGGTCATGCAGACCATCTGCCCGTAATAGGAAGGATCGGTCAGCACTTCCTGATAGCCGGTCATGCCGGTATTGAAAATGACCTCGCCGCCGGTTTCAAATTCGCCGGTGAAGGATTTGCCCTTCAGGGTGAAGCCGTCTTCCAGAGTCAATACCGCTTTCATATTAGCGCACCTCGCGGGCATAGTATTCTTGCAGGCTTTCCACATGTACGTCGGTACGGCGCATGGCAATGGCCGTGGCCGTGGCCTTGGCCCCCGCCACGGTGGTGCAGTAGGCGATGCCGTAGGTCAGCGCCGCATGCCGGATGGACTTGGAATCCCGCGCCGTGTTCTTGCCGGACGCGGTGTTGACCACAAGGGCGATCTCGTGGTTCACGATGCGATCGACGATATTGGGGCGACCTTCGTAGACCTTGTTGACCACTTCCACGGCAAGGCCGTGTTCCTTGAGCAGTTTTGCCGTACCGCGCGTCGCCAGCAGCTCGAAACCGAGATCCGCGAACATCTTTGCCACTTCCGGCAGCAGGGGCTTGTCGCGATCGTTGACGGACAGGAAGACGGTCCCCTTCTGCGGCAGCTTCTGCCCGGAGCCGAGCTGACTCTTGAGGTAGGCGTCGGGGAAGCTTTCGCCCATGCCCATGACTTCGCCGGTCGAGTGCATTTCGGGGCCGAGAATGATGTCCACGCCGGGGAAGCGCTGGAACGGCAGCACGGCTTCCTTGACGCAGGTGAAGCCGCCGCGGCGCATGCTCCAGGGGTCCAGCTCTTCCAGCGTCTTGCCGAGCATGACCTGCGTGGCCAGATAGGGCAGCGGCACGCCGGTGGCCTTGGACACGAAAGGCGCGGTACGGGAGGCGCGGGGATTCACTTCAAGAATATAGACGTCGTTGCCCTTGATGGCGAACTGAATGTTCATGAGGCCGACCACGCGCAGTTCCTGCGCCAGCGCCTCGGCCTGGGCGGCGATAAGGGCAACATGATCGTAGGACAGCGAATAGGAAGGCAGCACGCAGGCGGAGTCGCCGGAATGGATGCCCGCTTCCTCGATGTGTTCCATGATGCCCGCCACATAGACGTCCGTGCCGTCGGACAGGGCGTCCACATCCACTTCCACGGCATGTTCGAGGAACTTGTCGATGAGAATGGGATGTTCGGGCTTTTCGGGAACCTGTTCGGCGAAGTAGGACGCCAGTTCGGCGTCGTCGTAGACGACGGCCATGGCGCGGCCGCCGAGCACATAGCTGGGCCGCACCACCACGGGATACGTGATGCGCTGCGCCACCTCGCGGGCTTCGTCCAGACTCATGGCCGTGCCGTTCGGGGGCTGCAACAGTCCCAGTTTTTCGATAAGGGCCTGAAAGCGTTCGCGGTCTTCGGCGCGGTCGATGGCGTCGGGCGACGTCCCCAGAATGGGCACGCCCGCGCGCATGAGCGGCACCGCCAGATTGAGCGGCGTCTGCCCGCCGAACTGCACGATGACGCCCTCGGGCTTTTCCTTTTCGATGATGTTCATCACGTCTTCAAAGGTCAGCGGCTCGAAATAAAGGCGATCGGACGTATCGTAGTCGGTGGAGACGGTTTCGGGGTTGGAATTGACCATGATGGCCATGACGCCCGCGTCGCGCAGGGCAAAGGAGGCGTGGCAGCAGCAGTAGTCGAATTCGATGCCCTGTCCGATACGGTTGGGACCGCCGCCGAGGATGATGACCTTGCGCCGGTCTTCCACCCGGGCTTCCTGTCCGGTTTCATAGGTGGAATAGTAATAGGGCGTGTAGGCCTCGAATTCCGCGGCGCAGGTATCGACGAGATAGAACGTGGGCTCGATGCCGAGACTCTTGCGCAGGCGGCGGATATCGTCTTCGGGACGCTTCCACATTTCCGCAAGCTGACGATCCGAGAACCCGTATTCCTTGGCTTCCCGCAGCACGTCCGCCAGTTCGGCGTTGGCGGGCGTCATGTCGTTGGCAAGCCCGAAATGCAGAATGCGCTGCTCCATATCCACGATGTCGCGAATCTGGCGGATGAACCACGGGTCGATCTTGCTGGCCTCGTAAATTTCCTCTTCGCTCAGACCGGCCAGCAGCGCCTGACGCAGGCTGAAGATACGGCGGGAATTGGGCGTGCGCAGGGACGCGAGAATCTTCTCCGTCTCGGGCAGTTCGTCCTTGAAGCGGAAACCCAGCCCCGTCGCGCCGATTTCCATGGAGCGAAGCCCTTTCTGCAGGGCTTCCTTGAAGGTGCGGCCGATGCTCATGGCTTCGCCCACGCTCTTCATGGACGTCGTGAGCTCATCCTTGGCGCCGGGGAATTTTTCAAAGGTGAAGCGCGGAATCTTCACCACGCAGTAGTCGATGGCGGGTTCGAAACACGCGGCGGTTTCCCGGGTGATGTCGTTGCGCAGTTCGTCCAGCGTATAGCCCACGGCCAGCTTGGCGGCGATCTTGGCAATGGGGAAGCCCGTGGCCTTGGATGCCAGCGCCGACGACCGGGAAACGCGCGGATTCATTTCGATGACCACCATGTCCCCGTTGGCGGGATTGATGCCGAACTGCACGTTGCTGCCGCCGGTTTCCACGCCGATTTCGCGCATGATGGCCAGAGAGGCGTCGCGCATGGCCTGATATTCCACGTCGGTCAGGGTCTGCGCCGGAGCCACGGTAATGGAATCGCCGGTATGCACGCCCATGGGATCGAGGTTTTCGATGGAGCAGACAATGACGGCGTTGTCGTTCTTGTCGCGCATGACTTCCATCTCGAACTCTTTCCAGCCCAGCACGCTCTGCTCGATCATCACTTCGGAGGTGGGGCTTGCCGCAAGTCCGCGTCCGGCCACTTCCTCAAGATCCTGCATGTTGTAGGCCACGCCGCCGCCCGTGCCGCCCAGCGTAAAGGCGGGACGCACGATAAGCGGGAACGGCAGCACGTCGCCCAGACGACGCACGTCGTCCATGTTGCGGGCAATGCCGCTGGCGGGCACCTTCAGGCCGATGTTTTCCATGGCCTGCCGGAAAAGTTCGCGGCTCTCGGCCTTTTCGATGACGTCCGCCCGCGCGCCGATGAGCTCCACGCCGCATTCCTCCAGCACGCCGAGACGGGCGAGACCCAGGGCCGCGTTCAGGGCCGTCTGGCCGCCGAGCGTGGGCAGCAGGGCATCGGGCCGTTCCTTGCGGACGATGGCCGCGAGGGTTTCGGGTTCGATAGGCTCCACATAGGTGGCATCGGCCATATGCGGATCGGTCATGATGGTGGCGGGGTTGGAGTTGACCAGCACCACCTCGTAGCCCTCTTCTTTCAGGGCCTTGACGGCCTGGGAGCCGGAATAGTCGAACTCGCAGCCCTGCCCGATGACGATGGGCCCGGCCCCGATGACCATAATCTTGTGAATATCCGTGCGCTTCGGCATGAGAATCCCCTGCTCGGTTGCGTGCTCTTGCGGTGAAAAACGGCCGCCGGAAAACGGATGCGCGTCGCCAATCTTCCCGATTCCGGCTAAAACGATTTCTTATATCCGCAGCGATTCTTAAAGTCAACAAAGCCGCGCCGCAACGACGTCTCCCGCCCTGCCGGCCGTCCGCCTCCGCCTGCCCGCCCTTGCCAAGCACCGGCTTTTGGGGAATACTTGCTGCGCTTCATTCCCATTCAGCGAGGCCAACAATGAGCAACGATATCAAAAAGGTTGTGCTCGCCTACTCCGGCGGGCTGGATACTTCCGTCATCCTCAAATGGCTGATCGAAACCTACAAGTGCGAGGTCATCACCGTGACGGCCGACCTCGGCCAGCCCGAAGACCTCGGCGGCGTGGAAGCCAAGGCCCTCAAAACCGGCGCGAGCAAGGCCTTCGTGGTGGACCTGCGCGAAGAAATGGCGCGCGATTTCGTGTTTCCCATGATGCGCGGCGCCGCCCGCTATGAAAACCGCTACATGCTCGGCACGTCCATTGCCCGCCCCTGCATCACCAAGGCCCTGATCGACGTCGCCCGCCGCGAAGGCGCCGACGCCATTGCCCACGGTGCCACCGGCAAGGGCAACGATCAGGTGCGCTTCGAATTCGCCGCCAAGGCCCTGGCTCCCGACATCAGGGTCATCGCCCCGTGGCGCGAATGGGATCTCATGTCCCGCACGGCCCTCAACGCCTTTGCCGAAAAACACGGCATCCCCATCTCCAAGGAAGCCAAGCGCTACAGCATGGACGCCAACATGCTGCACACCAGCTTTGAAGGCAGCGAACTGGAAGACCCCGCCAACGCGCCCCACGAATCCTGCCACGAACGCTGCGTGCCCGTGGAACAGGCTCCCGATACCCCGGAAATCGTGGAAGTGAGCTTTGAAAAGGGCAATCCCGTGGCCGTCAACGGCCAGTCCCTGTCGCCCTACAACGTCATCAAAACCCTTGCCGAAATCGCCGGACGCAACGGCATCGGCCGCGACGACATGGTCGAAAACCGCTATGTGGGCATGAAGTGCCGCGGCGTCTACGAAAACCCCGCCGGGACCCTGCTCTACGCCCTGCACCGCGATCTGGAAGGCATCTGCCTCGACCGCGAACTTCTGGAACTGCGCGACATGCTCGCCGTGCCCTACTCCCACGCCGTCTATAACGGCTACTGGTTCTCGCCCGAACGCGAAGCCATGCAGGCCTTCATGGACAAGTCGCAGGAAACCGTCACCGGCACCGTCAAGGCCAAGCTCTACAAGGGCGGCGTCTGGCCCCTCTGCCGCACGTCCCCCTATTCGCTCTTCTCCGAAGACCTCGCCACCTTCGAGGGCGGCAATTATGACCACAAGGATGCCGCGGGCTTCATCCGCCTCAACTCCCTGCGCCTCGGTATGTATGCCGCCGTGCAGCAGAAGCTGAAGAAGTAAGCCCCCCGCCCCTGTTCTCCGGGGAGGACGGCCGCGCGGGTCGTCCTCCCCTTTTTCATGCCCGGGACCTTCGTCCCTTGCCCCGCACGCCGACGATCGCCACGGCCACAATCTCCGAAACCGGCCCCGTTTCCGGCCGTTTCGACAAACCCTCAACGCACGGACAACACGCCATGAGCACCAATCAGAGCTGGGGCGGCCGCTTTACCGAAGGCCCACGGGAAGCCGTCGCCGCCTATACCGATTCGCAGACCTATGACCGCGCCCTCTATGCCCAGGATATCCGGGCCTCGCAGGCCCATGCGCGCATGCTGGGCCGTCAGGGCGTCATCACCCCCGCCGAGGCGGACACGCTGGTCAGGGGGCTGGACGCCGTCAAGGCCGAAATCGAAGCCGGAAACTTCGTCTGGAAGCCGGAACTCGAAGACGTTCACATGAATATCGAGGCCCGGCTCACCGAACTTGTGGGCGACACGGGTAAAAAGCTGCATACCGGCCGCAGCCGCAACGATCAGGTGGGCCTGACCTTCCGCCTCTTCGTGGCCGACCATCTGGAAGACTGGCGCGCCCGTGCCGCCGCCCTCGTGCAGACGCTGGTGAACAAGGCCGACGGCCATCAGGATGACATCCTGCCCGGCTGCACGCACCTGCAACCCGCGCAACCCGTCAGCCTCGCCCATCACCTGCTTGCCTATGCGTGGATGTTCCGCCGCGATCATGAACGTCTGGGCGACGTCCTCGGCCGCGTGCGCGTCTCCCCCCTGGGCGCGGCCGCCCTGGCAGGCACCACCTACCCGCTTGATCCGCAGTCCGTCGCCGCCGAAGTAGGCTTCCCCCGCATCTACGGCAACAGCATGGACGCCGTCTCGGATCGCGATTTCGTCATGGAAAGTCTCTTTGCGGGCTCCTGCATCATGGCGCACCTGTCGCGCCTGTGCGAGGAAATCATCCTCTGGGCCAATCCGGCCTTCGGTTTCGTGCGCCTGTCGGACGGCTATTCCACCGGCTCATCCATCATGCCCCAGAAAAAGAATCCCGACGTGGCCGAACTCATGCGCGGCAAAACCGGCCGCGTCTACGGCGCTCTCATGGGCATGCTGACCATCATGAAAGGCCTGCCCCTGACCTACAACCGCGATCTTCAGGAAGACAAGGAAGGCTTCCTCGACGCCGATCGCACCGTAAGCCGCTCCCTGACGCTCATGGCGGGCATGCTGGAAGAACTAACCTTCGACACCCGGCGCATGCGCGCCGCCTGCACCCGCGGCTTCCTCAACGCCACGGAACTGGCCGACTACCTTGTGGGCAAGGGTATCCCCTTCCGCGAAGCGCACCACATCACCGGCCACGCCGTGGCGCTGGCGGAAAAGGAAGGCAAGGGACTGGAAGACCTCTCTCTTGCCGAGCTGCGCGGCATCGATGTGCGCATCGACGACGGCGTCTACGCCGTTCTCGACTACGCCGCGGCCGTACGCCGCCGCGAAACCCCCGGCGGTACCGGTCCCCGGTCCGTGACCCGCCAGCTCGAAGACCTGCGCGGCTGGCTCGCCGCACTGGGGGCCTAGGTGGAAAAATCAACAGGCTGGAAAGTCCCCCTCCTCTTCTGCGCCGTCGTGATTCTGCTGGTCGGGGCCCTGCAACTCTGGCGCAGCGCCACCGCGCCCGACGTGACGCCGCTGGATGCGGCTCTGCTGGCCCGCGCGGACGGTTTCCATATCAATCTTCCCGCAGACGAACGCGGCCGCTACTACCAGAAAGCCATCGCCAACGCCGCCACCGGCTTTCAGCCGCGCTCCCAGAAAGACGCCGCCCTGCGGACGCTCTACGAAACGGCCATCGCGGACAAGCGCTTCGACGCCGCCTGCACGGCCGTCACGCTCATCAACGACAGCGAACTGCGCGAAAAACTGCTCGACGCGCTGGTGACCTCCGCAAGCGGCGATTGCGCCACCCTCCCCTGGGGAGCCTTCGCCGCCAGGGCCATGCGCGACCCCGACCATCAGAACAGGACGCACAGCCTCCTCAATCAGCTCTGGGCCCGCTGCCCCCGTTCCTGAGGGCACGGAATGGCCCGGATGTAGATGTATCGGGGGAAGGGGGAGACCCTCTGCTAGCGCGAGAGGG
>CAJMRA010000098.1 GCA_905215675.1 uncultured bacterium
TTTTTCCGCGAAACGACAGGCCGTATGGTTTGAAACGCGCAGCGTTTCAAACTGACATTGCTCATGGGACGGCGGCGGCCTTTGCTCAGGAGTCCGACCGCCCGTTCTGCGGCGGGCAGAGACGTTGCAGCAGGGCGCAGAGCCGTTGCACCGGCTGGGTGGCATCAACCCAGTGATGGGCCGCGGCCTTGTAAAGCGGCAGGCGTTCCGCCAGCACGGCGGCCACTTCCTGCACCATGTCGCCGCCGGTAAGGCTGGGCCGCTGGGAGGGCAGGGCGTTACGCGTCAGACGTTCCGCCAGCGTGTCCGCGGGGGCCTGTAAAAAAATCACCTCGCCCGCGGCGCGGAGAAAGCGCCGATTGTCTTCCGCAAGCACCATGCCGCCGCCGGTGGCGACGACGCCCTGCGGCGCGTCGGGATAGCCGCAGCGGCGCGCGGCCTCCCGGAGGGCTTCGCTTTCGAGCCGCCGGAACTCCGGCCAGCCGTCCCGGGCGACGATTTCGGCAACGCTGCGTTGCGCCTGTTCCTGCAGGAGGGCATCCGTATCAATGAAGGGGACGCGGCGCAGCCCGGCAAGGGTCTTGCCGATGGTGGTCTTGCCGCAGGCGCGCGGTCCGACAAGAAAGATGAGCGACATAGAAGGGTTCCTGTCTGCGTAAGAAAGCGGGCGCGGTGTCCTTTGCGGGGTTTTCCGGGAAGGCGTCGGGGCGGCTGTGGCGCAAGACGGCCTTCCGAGGAACCGCCGGAGCGGCAATACCGTGTCAGAACAGCGTCGCGCCGTCTTCCGTAATGAGGGCCGTGTGTTCCCAGCGCACGCCGCCCCATTGCGGATAGTAGAGGCCGGGCTCCACGGTGACGACCATACCGGCGCGCAGGGGATCGCTGCGGCGCGGGTTGAGGCTGGGGGCCTCGTGGGTTTCGAGGCCGACGCCGTGACCGAGCCCGTGGGTGAAGTATTTTTCGACGCCCGCCTTTTCAAAGATGCGGCGGGCGGCGGCATAGGCGTCGCACATGGGCAGGCCGGGGCGCAGGACGGCAAGGGCGGCCTTCTGGGCGGCCTGCACCTGCTCCAGCGTGCGCCGGAATTCGTCCGTCGGGGCGTCGCCCACCCAGAAGGTGCGGGTCTGATCCGAGCAGTAGTCCTGAACGCGGCAGCCGATGTCGAGCAGCACGGGGCAGTTCTCGCCGATGCGATCGCCGCCGGGAACGGCATGGGGCAGGGCGGCGTTGGGCCCGACGGCAACGATATTGGCAAAGGCCAGTTCCGAGGCGCCGTGTTCGCGGAAATAGCGCTCGATATCCCAGCTTACCTCCTGTTCGCTGCGGCCGGGGACAAGCTTGTCGCGGACCCAGTCGAGCATGGCGTGATTGAGCCGGAAGGAGGCGCGCAGCGCCTCGATTTCGTCATTATCCTTGACGACGCGCAGGGCTTCCACCAGCCCGTCGGCGGCTTCCAGCGCCAGCCCCGGCGCGGCGCGGCAGAGGGCGCGGGCAAAGGCGCAGCTGACGCTTTCGGCCTCGAAGCCGACGCGCAGACCGCGGGAGCGCAGGAGGCGGGCGAGATCGGCGACGCCGTCGCCGCCGTAGAGAAAGATGCGATCCTTGTCCCAGATGCGGGCGGCGGCATCGGTATAGCGGGCGTCGGTGGCCAGCCAGTCGCGGCCGTCGGCGCAGACGACGAGTCGCCCGGCACTTTCGTTGAACTGGGGATCATGCAGTTCGAAACCGGAAAGGTAGTAGCGGTTCGGGGCGGCGCTGACAAGCAGCGCGTCCAGTCCGCGGCGTTTGAGGGCAGCCCGCAGGGCCTCGCGGCGGCGGGCGCAGACGGCGGCGTTCACGCGTTTTCCTCCATGGGGCCGTGGGGGGGCAGGGTGGCCACGAGTTCGGTATCGGCGGGGAGCAGGGGGAGATCGGCGGCTTCGGCGGGCGTGACCCAGCGGATGTTCTGCCCTTCCCGCGCGCAGGGCTCGCCCGCAAAGGACGTCACGTGGAAGAAGTGCAGCCGCACCCGGACGCCGTATTTTTCATAGACATGCGTGACGTTTTTCCAGAAACGGCAGGCGCGCACGCCGACGCCCAGTTCCTCGGCCAGCTCGCGGACCAGAGCGTCCTGCGGGGTTTCGCCCTGTTCCAGCTTGCCGCCGGGGAATTCCCAGTATCCTTCATGCGCCTTGCCTTCCGGGCGCTGGGCGGCAAGCACGCGGTCCCGCCGCCAGAGCAGCCCTACGGCCACTTCTATATCCTTCATATCAGTCTCCTGCGCATTCTGCCCGTCTGGCCTCGATGGCGGCTATCTGTTCCTCAAGGGCGGCCATGTCTTCCATGATGCGTTCGCAGGCGTCCCGCAATGCGGAGAAGGACTTGAGCAGTTCCGTCGAGCGGGCTCCGTCGGCATAGACGGCGGGATCGGCCAGCTGCTGTTCCACGTCGGTCTGTTGCGCCATGGTCGTTTCCAGTTCCTTTTCCAGGGCGGCGTAGCGCTGCTGGAGAGGCTTCAGTTCCTTGTAGAGCGCATTGCGGCGTTCGGCCTGTTCGCGTTTGATGCGTTTTTGTTCCTCGCGGGACAGGCCGGAGCGCGCCGCCTCGGCGGACGCCGGACGCGCGGCGGAACCGGCGGATGTTCCGTCCTTTTCCAGCGCGGCCCGGCGGGCTTCGTCGTAGCTGCGGAAGTCGGGATAGACGGTGATGCCGCCGGCGTCCAGCGCCCATGCCTCGGCGCCCACCTGCGAGAGAAGCCAGCGGTCATGGGCCACCATGAGCAGCGTGCCGTCGAATTTTTCCAGCGCGGCGGCCAGGGCCTCGCGGCTTTCAAGGTCAAGATGGTTTGTGGGTTCGTCCAGCAGCAGGAAATTGCAGCGCTTGAGAAAGAGGCTTGCCAGCACGAGACGCGCCTTTTCGCCGCCGGAAAGGTGGGAAACCTGCCGATCGAAATATTCCTGCCCGAGAAGAAAGAGGCCGAGAACGCTCATCAGCTCTTCTTCCGTGGTGCGCGGATCGGAAAGACGGCGGATTTCGCCCAGAACGGTGGTATCCGGCCGCAGGGTATCCATCTGATGCTGGGTATAATAGCCCAGACGTACCTGCGAGCCGCTCACCACGTTGCCGCCGCAGCGTTCCAGCGTTCCCGCAAGGAGCTTGAGCAGGGTGGATTTTCCGCAACCGTTGTGGCCGACCAGCGCCACGCGCTGGCCGCGATAGAGCGTGAAGGTCAGCGGCGGCCACATGGTCTTGCCGTCGGGAAAGTGGAAGGCCAGATCGGCCGCGGCCAGCACGACCTTTTCGGAGTGGGGCGCTTCCGGCCAGGTGAAGTTGAGTTCCTTGCGTTTGGGTTCGGGCCGGTAGTCTTCCAGTTCCTTTTCCAGCTTTTTTGCCATCTTCTGGCGGGAACCGGCCTGACGGGCCTTGGTGGCCTTGGCGCGGAAGCGTTCCACAAAGGCCATCTTGCGGTTCAGTTCGTCCTGCAGGGCCTTGGCCTCGCGCTCGCGTTGCGCG
This sequence comes from uncultured bacterium, assembly GCA_905215675.1. Classification (GTDB taxonomy): domain Bacteria; phylum Desulfobacterota; class Desulfovibrionia; order Desulfovibrionales; family Desulfovibrionaceae; genus Desulfovibrio. The sequence goes on from CAJMRA010000098.1 coordinate 3,493, forward strand.
TTGTATTCTTCCTGCAAATCAAGAAACTGGCTGTAGGTGGCCTTGCGGAAGACGGGACGCGACAGGCCCAGATACAGGACGTGCGTCCCCACGGTATCCATGAAAACGCGGTCGTGAGCCACGAAGACCAGCGCGCCCTTGAAGTCGAGCAGGAAGGATTCCAGCCATTCCACGGCTTCCACGTCGAGGTGGTTGGTGGGTTCGTCGAGCAGCAGCACATCGGCCCCGGCCGTGAGGACGCGGGCCAGCTTGGCGCGTTCGCGCCAGCCGCCGGAGAGTTCGCCGAGCTTGCGGTACCACTTGTCTTCCGCAAAGCCGAGCCCGGAGAGGACGGCCTTGGCGCGGTGTTCCGGGTTGTAGCCGTAGGAGCTTTCCAGTTCGCCCTGTCGCTGCATGAGCTGCCCGAGACGGGCCTCGTCGCCCGAGGAGGCGGCCTCTTCCCACTGGGCCCAGAAGTCGCTCCAGTCGTGGAGCACGTCCAGCACGTAGGTAAGCAGCGGCGTTTGCAGGGCCTCGTCGGAAAGTTCCTGTTCCACATAGCCCAGGCGACAGCCGCGCGGCAGGATGACGCGCCCGCCGTCGGGCGTTTCCACGCCCGCGAGCAGCCGCAGAAGCGTGGATTTGCCCGTGCCGTTGGGGCCGCAGACACAGAGCCGGACGCCGGAATCGACCTCCAGTGAAAAATTGTTGAAAATATCGTGCCCGCCAAACGATTTGGAGAGCTCCTGAATGGTTATTTTCATAAAAGTCCCTCGGCGCGATAGCCCTTGACGGCTTCTTCCATGCCGACGGACAGTTCGCTGACCACGGGGAAGAATTCCAGTTCCCCCTTGATGCGGCTGTCGTCGCACAGCCAGCCGTCTTCGCGGGCTTCGCGGAATTTGTCCTCGTTCCACCGGGGAATGGTCGTATGCCGTTTGCCGCAGCAGGCGGAAAGGGCGCTCAGCAGACGCGCGCCCGCGCCGCACAGGCGCGCGCTGAGGCCTGCGAGCCACAGCGGCACGTTGACGACGCGGAGGTCGTCGCCGGTACGGCCGAGGGCCTTGCCCATGGCGCGGCAGAACTGTTCGATGGAATACACGTGTCCGTCGCTGATGTGATACCAGCCGTAAGCGTCGGGACGGCAGCAGAGCATGACGGCCTGGGCCGCGTCCACCACATGGATTGCGGAAACGGGAAAGGCCCGATTGCGTCCGGGCAGCACCGCAAACCCCCTGGAGATGCTCTTGAAGAGGGGGAGCAGACCGTGATCGCCGCTGCCGTAGATGATGGGAGGACGCAGGACGACGAGCCGTTCCCCGGCGGCGCGGTAGAGAATGTGTTCGGCAAAGAGCTTGGACCAGCCGTAGGCCGAGACGGGGCGATCGACGCCGTCTTCGGCGTCGACGTCGGTCTTGCCCGGCGCAAGGGCGCTGGGGCCGGAGGCGGAAAGGCTGGAAACGAAGATCAGGCGTTTGGGAGCGTGGCGCGCCTTGTCCAGAAGCCGCCAGGCTCCGGCGATGGATTCGGCCGCGCCGGCGTTGCCGCGCAGATAATCCCGCCAGTCGCCGCTGAACAGCACGGCGGCCATGTGAATGACGATGTCGCGATCGCTCATGGCCTGCGCCAGCCCGTTGCCGCTCATGATGTCGCCCCGGATAAGGGTCACGTTTTCGGGGAGACGGCTCGTGTCGGAACCGGGACGCGCGAAGCAGGTCACATGGGCTCCGGCCCGCAGCAGCAGGGGGATCAGATGGCGTCCCACAAAGCCCGTGCCGCCGGTAACGAGAATGGAGGCGTCGCGCAGATGGGCCATGCGTGTCGTAAGGGTGTCCAGAATTTCATCAGGGAGAAATGTCGCCGTCGTCATAGGCGGACTCCTTAAAGATAATACTCTAGCGCAATTTCAGTTTGAAACGCTGCGCGTTTCAAACCATACGGCCTGGCGTTTCGCGGAAAAAGCGCGGTTTTTCCGCTCACTTTGGGCCGGGCGGCGCTGTGCCGCCGCCTCACGTTTCACCTTTTTCAAAGGTGAAACGCTCTAAACCTGTTCTGCAATATCGCGACGATAAAGGCGATAACGCTTGGTGATGCGACCCGAAAAGTCCTCGATCAGGTCGTCGATGGCGGTATTGTCTTCCAGCACCCAGGAACCTTCGACCCGCTTGAAGTCGGGATGCGCGGCGGCCTGTTCCAGCATGTAATCCAGAAGCAGCAGCGGCAGGCCCATGAGGCGGAATTCCGGTTTGATGCCGAAAAGGATGATGCGGTAGCTTCCCTGCATTTCCTTGCGCGCTTTCCAGAAATGCCAGGGAGCCGTGATGCCGATACGGCCGTTGAGGCGCTTGAGCAGGGGATTGAAGTCCGGCAGGGCCACCATCCCCGCCGCCGGAATGCCCCTGTGGAAGAACAGGACGAAGAAATCCGGCTGGAGATAGGTTTTCAGTTCGCCGACCAGCTCGTCGGCCTCGGCCGGCGACAGGGGCGTGAAACCCCAGTTCTGGGCCCAGGATTCCCGGTACAGGTCGAGCATGATGCGGATATCCTCCGCCAGGGTGGCCCGGCTGGAGATGCGCCGGGTAAAGCGGCCCTCGGCCTTGATGCGGGCCACTTCATCGCGCAGCCATTGGGGCAGGTCGAGGCGTTCCCTTTCGATAAGATAGGCAAAAAGGTCCTGCTCCTTGCGCAGATGCCAGCTTTCCGCAAGTTCGGCGTAATAGGGAGGATTCCAGGGCATCATGATGGCGGGAGGGCAGTCGAAGCCGTCCACCAGCATGCCGCAGGTATAGTTGGTGGACGGATTGATGGGCCCGCGCATGAAGTTCATGCCCTGTCCGGCCAGCCAGTCGCGGGCGGCGGCAAAGAGCGCATGGGCCGCGGGGCGATCGTTCCGGCATTCAAAAAAGCCGAAGACGCCGCAGCGTTCGCGGGCGTAGGCATTGTGATTGTCGTCCACGATGGCCGCAATGCGGCCCGCAATCTCGTTGCCGCGCACGGCAAGGAAGAGCTCGCGCCGGGCGGCGTTCCAGAACGGATGTTTGCCGGGCGTGAGCAGCGCCTTGTCCTGGGCGCGCAGCGGCGGCACCCAGAGGGGATGACGGGCATGAACGGCCCAGGGCAGGGCGACGAAATCATCCAGCGAGGCTTCATCGTGAACCGCGACGATACGCAATGCGCCGTCGGCGGCAACGGGTGCGACGTTCCTGTTGTCGGCCATGGGCGCTTCAGTCCTTCAGACGCAGGGACCCGCGCAGCTCCTCCAGACTGGAGACGCCGAGACGGGCGCATGCGGCGGGAAGTTCGCTGACGACGGCAAAGGCGCAGTCGGGGCGCAGGAAGTTTCCGGTGCCGATCTGCACGGCGTGGGCGCCGACCAGAATGAATTCCAGCACGTCCTCGGCGCTGACGATGCCGCCGATGCCGATGACCGGAATGGACACGGCGCGGGCGGTCTGCCAGACGCAGCGCAGGGCCACGGGCTTGACGGCCGGGCCGGACAGGCCGCCGATGACGTTGGCCAGACGCGGGCGGCGCGAGGCCACGTCCACGGCCATGCCCGAAAGCGTGTTGATGCAGGAAATCATGTCCGCGCCCGCGGCTTCCACGGCCTGCGCCATGCGGGTAATGTCCGTGACGTTGGGCGAGAGCTTGACGATGACGGGCTTGTGCGGGGCCTTGTCGCGGACGGCGCGGGTGACGGCGGCGGCAAGATCGGGGTCCTGTCCGAAAAGGATGCCGCCTTCCTTGACGTTGGGGCAGGAGACGTTGACTTCCAGCGCGGCCACGCCTTCTTCCTCGTCGAGGCGGGCGGCCAGGTCCCCGAATTCCTCGGGCGACGTCGCATAGAGGTTGGCCACCACGGGCAGTTCCCGCCAGGGAAGCTGCGGCAGCTTGCGCTTGCAGAAGGCTTCCACGCCGTCGTTTTGCAGGCCCACGGCATTCAGCATGCCGCCGGTGGTTTCCGCAATGCGGGGACAGGGATTGCCCTCGCGCGGCAGCAGGGAAAGGCCCTTGACGACGATGCCGCCGAGCGAGGCCAGATCGCCGTAGGGAGCGAATTCCGCGCCGTAGCCGAACGTGCCCGACGCTGTCATGACGGGATTCTTGAGGCGCAGGCTATGGCGCGGCCCGGCAAGCACAACCGACAAATCCATCGAAGAGTTCATGACGTTTCCTGAAGAAGAATGTGTGGAGGCGCGCCGTTCGGGCGCGCCGGACATGGCGGGGGAAAGGGGCGATGCGCAACGGCGTTCCGTCCGGCCTCCCCCGGTTGCGGAGCGACGCCCTTTTGCGGATGCGCGTATGGAGCTTGCGGTATTCATCGGAGTGCATGCACGCGTACGGCGGGGCGTCGGGGCGGAAAGGCCTCCTGCGCGGCGGGATGCGGCCCGGAGCGGCGTCGGTCGTACGGAAGTTCTTTGCGCGGGGGAGCGTCTCCCCTGTCGCGCCGGTTCAAGGTCGTCTGCCGGAGCGTCCTGCCTTTGAAAAAGGAAAAACGCGAGGCGGCGCACAGCGCCGCCCGGCCCGAAGCAGGCGGAAAACCCGCGTTTTTCCGCGAAACGACAGGCCGCAGGGTTTGCAACGCAACGCGTTGCAAACCGGAAATGCCCTAGATGTAGAGTGTCAACACGTTGTTCACCCTCCGTTCAGGCATGACGCTGGA